>NZ_CP133548.1:1842500-2077500 GCF_031198435.1 Pleionea litopenaei | reverse complement strand
ATTCGGTGGTTAAGCGTTGGTCTGCGATTCGATTGGACTCGCACACGAGCGAATCGTCGCACCGCCCGCATAACTCCACCATTTAAAAGATGGTGTCAGTGTCTAAGTAAGAGATGTTAGAAACAAGTGTTGAGAGATTAATGTTTGTTTCTGATATTTCAGAACTGTTCTTTAACAATTTGGTTAATTTGAGTCACACAAGCGTTTTGGATTGATCTAATTGAACAATCTAAGGCGAAAAAATCAAGTTGCAAGATTATAAGACCCTTTGGGGTTATATGGTCAAGTGACTAAGTGCACACGGTGGATGCCTTGGCGACAGAAGGCGATGAAAGACGTAGTAGCCTGCGATAAGCTTCGGGGAGGCGGCAAACAGCCTTTGATCCGGAGATCTCTGAATGGGGGAACCCAGCCATCATAAGATGGTTATCTGCAACTGAATACATAGGTTGTAGAGGCGAACGCGGAGAACTGAAACATCTAAGTACCCGTAGGAAAAGAAATCAACCGAGATTTCCTTAGTAGCGGCGAGCGAACGGGAATTAGCCCTTAAGTTATTATTGGTTTAGTGGAATGTTCTGGAAAGTTCAGCGATACAGGGTGATAGCCCCGTACACGAAAGGCCATTAGTAGTGAGAATGAGTAGGTCGGGACACGTGATATCTTGACTGAATATGGGGGGACCATCCTCCAAGGCTAAATACTCTCTGTCGACCGATAGTGAACCAGTACCGTGAGGGAAAGGCGAAAAGAACCCCTGTGAGGGGAGTGAAATAGAACCTGAAACCGTGTGCATACAAGCAGTGGGAGCATGATTTAGTCATGTGACTGCGTACCTTTTGTATAATGGGTCAGCGACTTACTTGTCTGTTGCAAGCTTAACCGATTAGGGGAGGCGTAGAGAAATCGAGTCTTAATAGGGCGTTCAGTAGCAGGCAGTAGACCCGAAACCCGGTGATCTAGCCATGGGCAGGTTGAAGGTGCCGTAACAGGTACTGGAGGACCGAACACACGTATGTTGAAAAATGCGGTGATGACCTGTGGTTAGGAGTGAAAGGCTAATCAAACCGGGAGATATCTGGTTCTCCTCGAAAGCTATTTAGGTAGCGCCTCATGTATCACTCTCGGGGGTAGAGCACTGTTTCGGCTAGGGGGCCATCCCGGCTTACCAACCCGATGCAAACTCCGAATACCGAGAAGTGCAATCATGGGAGACACACGGCGGGTGCTAACGTCCGTCGTGGAAAGGGAAACAACCCAGACCGCCAGCTAAGGTCCCAAAGTTATCGCTAAGTGGGAAACGATGTGGGAAGGCTAAAACAGCTAGGAGGTTGGCTTAGAAGCAGCCACCCTTTAAAGAAAGCGTAATAGCTCACTAGTCGAGTCGGCCTGCGCGGAAGATGTAACGGGGCTAAGCGATACACCGAAGCTGCGGATGCGTACTTGTACGCATGGTAGAGGAGCGTTCTGTAAGCCGTTGAAGGTGAACCGGGAGGTTTGCTGGAGGTATCAGAAGTGCGAATGCTGACATGAGTAACGATAAGGGGGGTGAAAAACCTCCCCGCCGGAAGACCAAGGTTTCCTGTTCGATGCTAATCAGAGCAGGGTGAGTCGGCCCCTAAGGCGAGGCAGAAATGCGTAGTCGATGGGAAACAGGTTAATATTCCTGTACCGGTGTTAACTGCGATGGAGTGACGGAGAAGGCTAGGCCAGCACGGCGATGGTTGTCCGTGTTTAAGGTTGTAGGCTGAGAACTTAGGCAAATCCGGGTTCTTAAGGCCGAGAGCTGATGACGAGGTCCCACGGGACTGAAGTGGTCGATGCCATGCTTCCAGGAAAAACTTCTAAGCTTCAGGTTAACAGCGACCGTACCCCAAACCGACACAGGTGGTCAGGTAGAGAATACCAAGGCGCTTGAGAGAACTCGGGTGAAGGAACTAGGCAAAATAGTACCGTAACTTCGGGAGAAGGTACGCCGCTGATGGTGAAGTCCTTGCGACGTAAGCTATTGGTGGTCGAAGTAACCAGGTGGCTGCGACTGTTTATTAAAAACATAGCACTCTGCAAACACGAAAGTGGACGTATAGGGTGTGACGCCTGCCCGGTGCCGGAAGGTTAATTGATGGGGTTAGCTTATGCGAAGCTCTTGATCGAAGCCCCGGTAAACGGCGGCCGTAACTATAACGGTCCTAAGGTAGCGAAATTCCTTGTCGGGTAAGTTCCGACCTGCACGAATGGCGTAACGATGGCCACACTGTCTCCACCCGAGACTCAGTGAAATTGAAATCGCTGTGAAGATGCAGTGTACCCGCGGCTAGACGGAAAGACCCCGTGAACCTTTACTATAGCTTCACACTGGACTTAGACATTACTTGTGTAGGATAGCTGGGAGGCTTTGAAGCAGTGGCGCCAGCCATTGTGGAGCCAACCTTGAAATACCAGCCTGGTAATGTTTGAGTTCTAACTCAGGTCCCTTATCGGGATCGAGGACAGTGTGTGGTGGGTAGTTTGACTGGGGCGGTCTCCTCCCAAAGAGTAACGGAGGAGTACGAAGGTGTACTAAGTACGGTCGGACATCGTACGGTTAGCATAAAGGTAGAAGTACGCTTGACTGCGAGACAGACACGTCGAGCAGGTGCGAAAGCAGGTCTTAGTGATCCGGTGGTTCTGTATGGAAGGGCCATCGCTCAACGGATAAAAGGTACTCCGGGGATAACAGGCTGATTCCTCCCAAGAGTTCATATCGACGGGGGAGTTTGGCACCTCGATGTCGGCTCATCACATCCTGGGGCTGTAGCCGGTCCCAAGGGTATGGCTGTTCGCCATTTAAAGTGGTACGCGAGCTGGGTTTAGAACGTCGTGAGACAGTTCGGTCCCTATCTGCCGTGGGCGTTGGAGAATTGAGAAGAGCTGCTCCTAGTACGAGAGGACCGGAGTGGACGAACCTCTGGTGTTCCGGTTGTCACGCCAGTGGCATTGCCGGGTAGCTATGTTCGGACAGGATAACCGCTGAAAGCATCTAAGCGGGAAGCCCCCTTCAAGATAAGTTCTCCCTGAGACTTTAAGTCTCCTTAAGAACCGTTGAAGACTACGACGTTGATAGGCAAGGTGTGGAAGTGTTGTGAGGCATTAAGCTAACTTGTACTAATTGTTCGTGAGGCTTGACCATATAACACCCAAATGGTCTTTACATCTGAGGATGTAAAAGCGCAACTGACTTGTGTGAATCAAATAATTAACCGAATTGAAGACAGACGACGTGTAAGCGTCGGATGAAATATCAGCCAGTTTTGCCTGGTGACATTAGCGAACGGGAACCACCTGATCCCTTCTCGAACTCAGAAGTGAAAACGTTCAGCGCCGATGGTAGTGTGGGGTCTCCCCATGTGAGAGTAGGTCATCGCCAGGCATTTAATTCAAACCCGAATCATCGCAAGGTGGTTCGGGTTTTTCCTTTTGGGAGACCCGTTTTTTAGTGGGGTCGCGAATCGTCGCACCGCCCCATGTGAGAGTAGGTCATCGCCAGGCATTTAATCAGAAAAGAGCCCATCCAAACGGATGGGCTTTTTTTTGATTAAAATTTTATGAACCTAGAATTGCTTTGAAGGGCCATGTGACAAATTCGCCGGGAGCGAATTTATTCGCAACGTCCTTGTTGCTCACCTGCTACGCAGGCCAGCTAACGCTGTTCTGATTGGCTCCGGACAAATCTTGGTGAACATCGGCGAGAATCTTTCCAGAAGATTCGGTCGCATTCCCACCATCCATGGTGATCAGAGGCACGACGATGGTTACAACTCTTTATTAGAAATATGGAGCAGAACTCTTTATTAGAGACATTGGGGGTGGGCAGGTTTATGCTCCTGCAAAACCTGCATTCACTACTTCCATGTAAATCAGGGCAAGATGCCCGGAATTTAGCTAAGTCGACTTCTTAGAGTTTTTTATCTAATTGCTGCATTAAAGAATGCATTGAACCTTTCGTTTTATCGATCTATTAAGACTTATCCCTGCGCTGCTAAATGAGACTTATGTGGTAAGATATCGGGGTTAATCAAAGGAATAACAACGTGAATTGCCTTCATAACGCAGACCTAACCGAATTCAATACATTTGGCGTCAGATCAAATGCAAAACGCTTATGGACATTAGACTCGCTAGAAGACCTAAGTGAGTTTATTACGTTATACAATGAGAGCCGGAATCCTTTGATTCTTGGCGGTGGCTCCAACGTTCTATTGACCAAAGATGTTGAAGGTGATGTGTTTCATGTTGCGATTAAAGGCGTAACTTACGAAAACAACGATGATACCTCTGTTTTTGTTACGGCTATGGCGGGCGAAAATTGGCATCAACTCGTCGAAGCGTGTCTTAAAAAGAATCTATACGGCCTCGAAAACCTAGCGCTAATCCCTGGCACGGTGGGAGCAGCACCCATTCAGAATATCGGTGCTTATGGTGTTGAGCTAAAAGATCGATTAGTCAGTGTGCAAGCCATTGATTTAGAAAAGGGCGAGTTTCGTACTTTCAATGTTGACGAGTGTGCATTTGGTTATCGAGACAGCTTGTTTAAACGGCAACTAGGACGATGGTTAATAGTTTCAATCACGTTGAGGTTATCGCGACAATTCGAGCCCGTGATAAATTATTCTCCCTTAAATCAACTCGAAACAAACGATTTAACCGCTAAAGATATTTTTGATACCGTCGTTAAAACTCGACAAGCCAAGCTCCCTGATCCAAAACGCTTAGGCAATGGCGGTAGCTTTTTTAAAAATCCTGTGGTCGATAAGTCCTTGGCTGAATCTCTAAAGCAAGAATTTCCCGATATGCCCACTTATATGGTGGACGACTCGAACGTAAAGTTGGCGGCTGGTTGGCTAATTGATCAACTCGGATTAAAAGGTTA
This sequence comes from Pleionea litopenaei, assembly GCF_031198435.1. Lineage (GTDB taxonomy): Bacteria > Pseudomonadota > Gammaproteobacteria > Enterobacterales > Kangiellaceae > Pleionea > Pleionea litopenaei. Next base: position 2,072,591 of record NZ_CP133548.1, on the reverse strand, counting down.
TCGCGAAGGTGATGCCGGTGTTCACGAACATCAAGCTTTAGTGCTTGTTAATTTTAAAAGTGCTTCTGGTGAGCAAATCAATCAACTTGCTGATACTGTCTTAGCAAAAGTTAAAGCGCGCTTCGGTATTGCGCTCGAAAAAGAAGTTCGAGTGATCTAGCTGTGTCATTATCTAGATTAGTTAATCTTTTAAGCGACGGTCATTTTCACTCGGGTGAATCTATGGCTCAGCACCTTGGCTTGTCTCGAACGGCAGTCTGGAAGTATGTACAAGAGTTGCGATCAATGGGTGTTGATGTCTTTAGTGTCTCTGGTAAAGGTTACAAACTTCCAGAGGGCATTGAGTTGCTGAGTGAGTCTCATATTTGTGAGCAGTTAACAAAAGCTTATCCTAATCTCTATTCGCTTCAAGTTTATCAAAGCATCGCTTCGACCAATCAAGCACTACAAGCGATTCCATTAAGCAAAAAATTCCATTTTTGTCTTTCAGAATATCAGTCAATGGGGCGAGGTCGCCAAGGTAAGAGTTGGCATTCTCCATTTGCCCGTAATATTTACTTATCTGTGAAAACGCGATTTTCCAAAAGTGCTAAAGAGCTTTCCGGTCTGAGTGTCGCTGTCGGCGTTATGATAGCCTCTCTCCTTGAGTCGATTGGCGTATCATCGGTTGGTCTAAAGTGGCCCAATGATTTAAAGATAGGCAAAGCAAAGTTGGGTGGAATTTTAGTTGAGCTCACCCGTCCTCAAGACAGCGAAGTGGTTATTGGAATTGGTATTAATTGGAGCATGCCTTCTTTAAGTGATGTTGGACAAGACTGGTGTAACTTGTCGCCAATGCTACCGCAAATCAACCGAAATCAAATGGTGGTCAATCTTTGCTCTGCTTTAATATCCGGTTTAAGACAGTTTGACGATGAAGGACTAACGCCGTTTTTAACTCAATGGCCACGCTATGATTGCTTATTACAGAAACAGGTTAATGTCATTCGAGGACAACGCGTGACAACGGGTATGGCAAAAGGCATAGACAAAACCGGTGCCATTTTAATCGAGGTTGATGGCACTGTTCAGCCGTTCTACGGAGGAGAAATTAGTTTGCGAGTCATTGATGATGTTACTGGTTGATTTCGGTAATACCCGAACTAAGTGGTTGGCTGTCTCCGATTCTGACGCAGATGCTTGGGCGGTTTCTGGTGAAAATAGTTTGAACCAAGAATGGCGAGCTTGTGGTTACGAGTTATCTGCAATTCAAATTGTCGAACAGATAAGTAAAGACTTACCCTCAAGTTCGACACCTATTGTTGTTGCTAGTGTGAAGCCATCGGTCAGCGAACCAATCGTTGATATATTAAGAGAGAAATACAGAGTACATTGCGTTGTCAGTGAATCTGCGTTTGAGGGGTTAGTTAATGCTTACTCAGATCCAACTGCAATGGGCATTGATCGTTGGTTGGCGATGATCGCAGGTTATCGTCGCAGCCAAGGACAAAGCTTCATCGTTGTTGATTGTGGCACCGCGATTACCCTCGACGCAGTGCTAGAGACCGGGCAACATATGGGAGGGTTCATTCTTCCTGGCTTAAACAAGCAGTTAAACGCCCTGCTTAGCAATACTGAGCAAGTTCATAGTGGTCAAATCCGCCCTGAGGTGTCGGTTGAGCTCGGCCAAAACACGCAAACGTGTGTGTTTAATGGAATAGTTACCCAGATTGTCGCGCTTGTTGAAAAGATCTCAAGACAATTAAGCGCTAATGGATTTCCCAAGGTGATTTTGACTGGAGGCGATGGAGAGTTGATAAAAGACTTACTTATCAAAGAGATAAGTGAGGAATCTGAGAATATTACCTATGTCCCCTTGTTAGTGTTTGAAGGATTATTAACCAACGCTTTGAAAGAATTAAAAAAAATGTAAACAAAGCATTGCCATTTGCAAATCATGTCGCTAAAATTGCGCCTCACTTTTGGGGGCTCCCAAATAGTGAAGCCGGCTTAGCTCAGTTGGTAGAGCAACTGACTTGTAATCAGTAGGTCGCCAGTTCGATTCCGGCAGCCGGCACCAAACATCAAAAAGCAGGCCAGAGGCCTGCTTTTTACAAAGAGTGCTTCCAGCTAAAAATCGTCTAAATGGCGTGAATTAGCCAGAATAAGTTGCAATTTTACTGCCAAATTGGCATTATGCGCGGCTCTTTGACTCCAGTTGTCTGCTGAAGGCAGTAACGGAGATTGAAAATTCGGAGGGGTTCCCGAGCGGCCAAAGGGATCAGACTGTAAATCTGACGCGAAAGCTTCGCTGGTTCGAATCCAGCCCCCTCCACCAGTTTCTACTGAGCCGATGATCGGCATTTGCGGGTATAGTTCAATGGTAGAACCTCAGCCTTCCAAGCTGATGATGCGGGTTCGATTCCCGCTACCCGCTCCAGTATTTAAGACATGATGCTGATATAGCTCAGTTGGTAGAGCGCACCCTTGGTAAGGGTGAGGTCGGCAGTTCGAATCTGCCTATCAGCACCATTTTTTGCTTTCGGGTATGGCTTAGCTTATCCCGGGCGCTTAAAGAAACGTAATATTAACCACAAATCTTCTAGACGCTTTGGGAGGCTTCTCATGTCTAAGGAAAAATTTGAACGTAATAAACCCCACGTAAACGTGGGAACCATTGGCCACGTTGACCACGGTAAAACCACTTTGACTGCAGCAATGTGTACTGTATTGTCAAAGACTTTCGGTGGTGCGGCACGTGCATTCGATGAAATCGACAATGCGCCAGAAGAAAAAGAGCGTGGTATTACAATCGCAACTTCGCACGTAGAGTACGAAACAGAAGCTCGTCACTACGCGCACGTTGATTGCCCAGGACATGCTGACTACGTTAAAAACATGATCACCGGTGCTGCTCAAATGGACGGCGCGATCTTAGTTTGTTCAGCAGCTGACGGCCCAATGCCACAAACACGTGAGCACATCTTGTTATCACGTCAGGTTGGTGTACCAAAGATCATTGTTTTCTTAAACAAATGTGACATGGTAGACGACGAAGAGTTGTTAGAGCTAGTTGAAATGGAAGTACGTGAGTTATTAGACGCTTACGAATTCCCAGGTGACGACACGCCAGTTATCCGTGGTTCAGCGCTTAAAGCGTTAGAAGGTGACGCGGACTACGAAGCGAAAATCATCGAATTGTCAAAAGCTTTGGATGAGTACATTCCAGAGCCAGAGCGTGCGATTGACCAATCATTCTTGTTACCAATCGAAGACGTATTCTCAATCTCAGGCCGTGGTACAGTTGTTACTGGTCGTGTAGAGCAAGGTATCGTAAAAGTTGGTGAAGAAGTTGAAATCGTAGGTATCAAAGACACGGTTAAGACAACAGTAACTGGTGTAGAAATGTTCCGTAAGCTTCTTGACGAAGGTCGAGCAGGCGACAACGTAGGTGTATTACTACGTGGAACTAAGCGTGAAGACGTAGAGCGTGGTCAAGTATTGGCACACGTAGGAACTATCACGCCACACACTAAGTTCGAATCAGAAGTGTACGTATTGTCGAAAGATGAAGGTGGTCGTCATACACCATTCTTCAAAGGCTATCGTCCACAGTTCTACTTCCGTACGACTGATGTAACAGGTGCGGTAGAGCTTCCAGAAGGTGTTGAGATGGTTATGCCAGGCGACAACATCAAGATGGTAGTAGAGTTAATTGCACCGATTGCGATGGACGAAGGTTTACGCTTCGCGATTCGTGAAGGTGGCCGTACTGTTGGTGCGGGTGTTGTTGCTAAAATCATCGAGTAATCGAAGGTTTTATCAAAGTCTTCCGATTTTTTCGGGAGCATAGGCCAGTAGCTCAATTGGCAGAGCAGCGGTCTCCAAAACCGCAGGTTGGGGGTTCGATTCCCTCCTGGCCTGCCAAATTCGCAAGGCTTAGCTCCTATCCCTTTTAAAGGGAAAAGAGCTACGGCCTTGCTTTGTATATATTAAGGGTAAATTTAACGTGAGTACTGAAGCGAATACATCTTCCGGGTTAGACACTGTAAAGTGGCTGGCAGCTGTGTTGTTGGTTGCTGGTGCTGTATACGGTAATCACTACATGGAACAATTAGACTCTATGTCTTTGGTTATCCGTGTTGCCATTATCATCGGATTGATCGCATTGGCTTTGCTCATTGCGTCTACCACTGGTAAAGGCAAAACAGCGATTAATTTTGCTCGTGAGTCACGAATGGAAGTTCGCAAGGTTGTTTGGCCGACGCGTCAAGAAGCCATTCAAACCACTTTAGTTATTGTCCTATTCGTTATTGTGGTGTCGCTATTCTTATGGGGCGTTGATTCGCTACTTGGCTGGGGCGTTAGCTCCGTCATGAGTCTATAGGGAGCAAACAATGGCGAAACGTTGGTATGTCGTACAAGCGTACTCTGGCTACGAGTCAAAAGTAAAAACCATGCTCGAAGAGCGAATCAAATTACATTCGCTTGAAGACAAGTTTGGTCAGATTCTAGTTCCGACTGAAGAAGTCGTCGAAATGCGCGCAGGACAAAAGCGTAAAAGTGAACGCAAATTCTTTCCTGGCTACGTATTAGTAGAAATGGATATGGGCGATGAGTCTTGGCATTTAGTGCGTGAAACGCCACGAGTGCTTGGGTTTATTGGTGGTACATCTGATCGACCAGCGCCGATATCAGAGCGAGAAGCCAACGCAATTTTACAACGTGTTGAAGACAGCAGCGATAAGCCGAAACCGAAAACGCTATTTGAACCAGGTGAAGTGGTTCGCGTTATCGATGGCCCATTTGCAGACTTCAATGCGACCGTTGAGTCGGTTAATTACGAGAAAAACCGACTGCAAGTATCGGTACTAATTTTTGGTCGTTCTACACCGGTTGAACTTGAGTTCGGTCAGGTAGAGAAAGGCTAATTAATCGGTTGCATTTGCAACCAGTTAAGTGACGGGGAGCCGCGAGGCGCTATTACCCAAAACGAGGTGAAACATGGCAAAAAAAGTACAAGCTTATATTAAGCTTCAGGTTGCGGCCGGTATGGCCAATCCTAGTCCACCAGTTGGTCCAGCTCTTGGTCAACACGGTGTTAACATCATGGAATTCTGTAAAGCTTTCAACGCAGCAACTGAGAAAGTTGAAAAAGGTTTACCAATTCCTGTTGTAATTACAGTTTATAACGATCGTAGTTTTACGTTCATTACTAAAACTCCTCCTGCATCAGTTTTGATCAAAAAGGCATTGAATCTTAAATCAGGTAGTTCACGTCCGAACACTGAAAAAGTGGGCAAGATCACTCGCGCTCAACTAGAAGAAATCGCCAAAATGAAAGAGCCTGATCTTACTGCAGCTGACTTAGATGCTGCGGTCAACACTATTGCTGGAACTGCGCGCTCAATGGGCGTAGACGTGGAGGGTTAATCGAATGGCTAAATTATCGAAACGCGCTCGTTTGATTAAAGAAAAAGTCGACACTAACAAAGTTTACGGTGTTGAAGAAGCTCTAGAACTTCTTAAAGAAGTTTCAAGCGTTAAATTTTCAGAGAGCGTTGATATCGCAGTTAACCTAGGTATCGACCCTCGTAAATCTGATCAAGTTGTTCGTGGTGCTACCGTACTTCCTAACGGTATTGGTAAAGACGTTCGTGTTGCAGTTTTCACCCAAGGTGCAAACGCAGATGCAGCAAAAGAAGCGGGTGCTGATATCGTAGGCATGGATGACTTGGCTGACGAAGTTAAGAAAGGCAACATGAACTTTGACGTTGTTATTGCTAGCCCAGACGCGATGCGTGTGGTTGGTCAATTAGGTCAAATTTTAGGTCCACGTGGATTAATGCCAAACCCAAAAGTTGGCACAGTTACTCCTGACGTTGCGACTGCTGTTAAAAATGCGAAAGCTGGTCAAGTTCAATACCGCGCTGACAAGAACGGTATCGTTCATGCAAGCATCGGTAAAATTTCTTTCGATGTGCAAGCGCTTAAAGAAAACATGGGTTCTTTAATCGCAGCACTTAAGAAAGCTAAACCAGCTTCAGCAAAAGGTACCTACATGAAGAAAGTGTCTTTATCTTCAACCATGGGACCTGGCATCACTATCGATCAAGCTACGATCGAAGTTGCTAAAGATTAAGCTTTTGACTCGCGAGAGCGAGACGGAGCTTGGGTTCCTGTAAAGCTTGCTTTATAGGAACCGTCAAAGACCGTAGGTGGAGACGTTAGTCTTCTTAATAACTAGCCTGCGCAGACGGTGTAACCCGACTCAGACTTCTGGGACGGTTCACCGTGTCGATTGTCGAGAAGTTTCATTCGTGAAACGACTCGATTGATGTTAACCCTGATTAGGTAACTAATTAGGAAACACTGGAGGTGAACGAAAGTGGCACTTGGACTTGAAGGCAAAAAAGCGATTGTCGCTGAAGTCAATGAAGTGGCTTCTAAAGCGCTTTCTGCTGTAACTGCCGAGTACCGCGGAATGACAGTCGAGCAAATGACTGCATTACGTGTGAAAGCCCGTGAAGCTAACGTGTATCTTAAAGTTATAAGAAACACTTTGGCAAAGCGTGCAATCGAAGGTACCGAGTTCGCCTGCATGACTGATGCTTTAGTTGGCCCGGTAATTTGTGCATTCTCTCTAGAAGAGCCTGGTGCGGCAGCTCGCCTCATCAAAGACTTCGCGAAAGACGCCGACAAACTTGTTGCAACAGGTGTTGCAATTGGTGGTCAGTTACACGGAGCAGAGCAGCTTGAAGCTGTTTCTAAGCTACCAACCAAAGAGGAAGCAATTGCTTCATTGATGCTCGTTATGAACGGACCAGTTACCAAACTGGCGCGTACTTTGAACGAGTTCCCATCGCGTATTACTCGAGTAATCGCGGCGGTGAAAGATCAGAAGCAAGCGGCGTAATATTCGGTTTAATTACCAACTTCGGTTTAACGAATTTATTTTTTTTAATTTATATTTTACCCAGGAGAAAGAGTCATGGCTCTATCTAAAGACGATATCTTAAATGCAATTGCTGAAATGAGCGTAATGGACGTTGTTGAGCTTGTTGAAGCAATGGAAGAAAAATTTGGCGTTTCTGCTGCAGCTGCTGTTGCTGTTGCAGGTCCTGCTGCTGCTGGTGATGCAGCTGCTGCTGAAGAGCAAACTGAGTTTGACGTTGTTATGAAAAGCTTCGGTGCAAACAAAGTTGCGGTTATCAAAGCTGTTCGCGGTGCGACTGGTCTTGGTCTTAAAGAAGCTAAAGAAATGGTTGAAGGCGCTCCTGCAACTGTTAAAGAAGCACTTTCTAAAGACGAAGCTGAAGCACTTAAGAAAGAGCTTGAAGAAGCAGGTGCAGAAGTCGAACTTAAATAATTTAAGTTTGATTTTGGCGATTAATTCGCCGCAAAAATTATCGGCTGAGTGCTATTTAGCGCTCGGCCGTTTTGCCGTTTAAAAAAATGGTAAAAAATTCTGGATTGATACGGGCCTTCGCGGAGGCAATAAACCAGAAATTGAGGCAGTCAGCATTACCGTATCATATGTTGATTGATCGTATTACCTAAGTAAGCTAACTGAGGAACCCAGATGGCGTATTCATACACAGTGAAAAAGCGTATCCGTAAGGATTTCGGGACTCGTTCTCAAATTTTAGATGTCCCTTATCTGCTTGCCACTCAGCTTGATTCTTATCGTTCGTTTATCAATGATACCGATACGACTGAGAATTCAGGGCTGGACCAAGCGTTCAAATCCGTTTTTCCTATAACTTCATATTCGGGCTCTGCGGCTCTTGAGTATGTCAGTTATCGCTTAGGGGAGCCGGTTTTTGACGTTAAAGAATGTCAAGTTCGAGGCGTAACTTATGCCGCTCCATTGCGCGTTAAAATCCGCTTGGTTATTTATGATAAAGAATCTAAGTCGGGCGCAGTAAAAGACATCCGTGAACAAGAAGTTTACATGGGTGAAATGCCGTTAATGACCGAAAACGGTACCTTCGTTATTAATGGTACTGAGCGTGTTATTGTTTCTCAGTTACACCGTTCGCCTGGTGTATTCTTTGATTCAGACAAAGGTAAAACACACTCTTCGGGCAAATTGCTATATAACGCTCGTGTTATTCCATACCGTGGTTCCTGGTTGGATTTCGAATTCGATCCGAAAGATGCTGTCTTCGTTCGTATTGACCGTCGTCGTAAATTACCTGCGACCATTTTGCTACGTGCAATGGGTTATACCACTGAAGAAATTCTTGATATTTTCTTTGAAAATGATTTCGTTGAGCTCGATGCTGAAGGCAATGCAAAGCTTAAATTAATTCCAGAGCGTTTACGTGGTGAAACCTTAAACTTTGATATCAAAGATACCAAAGGTAAAGTGATCGTTGAAGAAGGTCGTCGTATTACTGTTCGCCACATTAAGCAAATGGAAAAGTTAGGTCTTGAGCTACTAGATGTACCTAGCGACTTCTTAATTGGCAAAGCGATTGCGCGAAACATCATCGACGAAGAAACCGGTGAAGTCATCGTTGAAGCTAACGCTGAAATCACTGAAGAATTGATCGCGAACTTAGTTGAAAACAACGTAACGCAATTCCAAACACTTTACACCAATGACTTAGATCGTGGTGCGTACATTTCAGATACGCTACGTTTGGATCCGACTCGTGAGCCTCTTGATGCATTAGTCGAAATCTACCGTATGATGCGTCCTGGTGAGCCACCAACAAAAGAAGCAGCAGAAGCTTTGTTCCATAACTTATTCTTTACCGAAGATCGTTATGACCTATCTGCTGTTGGACGTATGAAGTTTAACCGTCGTGTTAATCGTGATGAACTGACCGGTCCTGGCGTTCTGTACGATGGTAAATACTTCTCTATGTTAAAAGATGATTTTTCTAAAGGGTTGCTTGAAAGCCATAAAGAAGATTCTGATATTTTAGAAGTCATTAAAACGTTAGTCGATATACGTAACGGTATCGGTGTAGTCGATGATATCGACCATTTAGGTAACCGTCGTATTCGTAGCGTTGGTGAAATGGCTGAAAACCAATTCCGTGTTGGTTTAGTTCGAGTAGAGCGTGCTGTTAAAGAACGTTTATCACAAGCTGAGTCAGAAAACTTAATGCCTCAAGACTTGATCAACGCGAAACCTGTTTCAGCGGCTATCAAAGAATTCTTTGGTTCAAGCCAGTTGTCACAATTTATGGATCAAAACAATCCATTGTCAGAGGTGACACATAAACGACGTGTTTCAGCGTTAGGCCCTGGCGGTCTTACTCGAGAGCGTGCTGGCTTCGAAGTACGTGACGTACATCCAACTCACTATGGTCGTGTATGTCCTATCGAAACACCTGAGGGTCCAAACATCGGTTTGATCAACTCTTTGGCATGTTACGCACGTACCAATGATTACGGCTTCTTAGAAAGCCCTTATCGTCGAGTTGTCGATGGTAAAACAACGAACGAAGTTGATTACTTATCTGCGATTGATGAAGGTAAATTTGTTATCGCACAGGCGAATGCTACGGTCGATGAGAAAGGCAACATTACTGATGAGCTGGTTCCTTGTCGTCATCAAGGAGAGTTCCAGTTAACAACGCCAGATCGCGTTGAATATATGGACGTTTCTCCACAGCAGATCGTATCGGTTGCGGCTTCTATGATTCCATTCCTTGAACACGATGATGCGAACCGTGCATTGATGGGATCAAACATGCAACGTCAAGCCGTTCCTACTTTGCGAGCGGAAAAGCCGCTGGTAGGTACTGGAATGGAACGTACGGTTGCGGTTGACTCAGGTGTAACGGTTAAAGCTCGTCGTGGCGGTATCATCGATAGCGTTGATGCGTCTCGAATCGTTGTTCGTGTTCATGAAGATGAAACTTCAACGGGCGACGCCGGTGTTGATATTTACAACTTAACCAAATACACCCGTTCGAATCAAAATACATGTATTAACCAACGTCCTATCGTTAGTCCTGGTGACGTGGTTGAACGTGGTGATGTATTGGCCGATGGTCCGTCAACCGACTTAGGTGAGTTAGCGCTAGGCCAAAACCTTTTGGTCGCGTTCATGCCTTGGAACGGTTACAACTTCGAAGACTCGATTCTTATTTCTGAGCGTGTTGTTGAAGAAGATCGTTTCACCAGTATTCACATTCAAGAACTAACCTGTATCGCTCGTGATACTAAGTTGGGGCCAGAAGAGATTACGGCTGATATTCCAAACGTTGGCGAAAGCGCGTTATCTAAATTAGATGAAGCGGGTATCGTTTATATTGGTGCAGAAGTTAAACCTGGTGACATCTTAGTTGGTAAAGTTACGCCTAAAGGTGAAACTCAATTAACACCTGAAGAAAAACTATTACGCGCAATTTTCGGTGAGAAAGCGTCAGATGTTAAAGACACGTCTCTTCGTGTTTCTTCTGGCACTGTGGGTACCGTTATTGACGTTCAAGTTTTCACTCGTGATGGTGTAGAGAAAGATTCTCGAGCGACTGAAATCGAAAACAGCGAAATCGCTGCAGCGAAAAAAGACTTGAATGACCAGTTCCGTATTTTGGAAGGTAACATTCATCAACGTGCTTACACTTTATTGGTTGGCGGTACGGTTGAAAAAGGTCCAAATCGCATTAAGAAAGGCACCGAAGTTACTGAAGATTACTTGCAAGAGCTTGAGCCATCACAATGGTTAGAAATTCAACTACGTGATGAAGCGAAACAGCAACAACTTGAAGAGTTAACTCAGTACCTAGAAGAGCAACGCAAAGAGTTTGAAAAGAAACTTGAAATTAAGCGTATGAAGATCACTCAAGGTGATGATCTTGCTCCGGGCGTCTTGAAGATTGTTAAAGTTTACATGGCGGTGAAACGTCGTATTCAACCTGGTGATAAGATGGCTGGTCGTCACGGAAACAAGGGTGTTATCTCTAACATCGTTCCTGTTGAAGATATGCCTTACCGTGCGAACGGTGAGCCGGTTGATATCGTACTTAACCCGCTCGGTGTACCATCGCGGATGAACATTGGTCAGATCTTAGAAACTCACTTAGGTTGGGCGGCGAAAGGTCTTGGTCATAAGATCGGCGACATGGTTCAAGCGAAACAAGAAGTCGCGAAAATGCGTGAGTTCTTAGGTCAGGTTTATAACCATCGTGACCAAGCAACGGTTGATCTCGATTCATTGAATGATGACGAAATCATGAACTTAGCGAACAACTTGAAAGGCGGTGTGCCAATGGCAACGCCGGTGTTTGATGGAGCGAAAGAAGAAGAAATCAAGCACATGTTGGAGCTCGCAGACTTACCAACGTCAGGCCAGTCAATTTTGTTTGACGGTCGAACCGGAGATCAATTTGATCGTCCAGTTACCGTTGGATACATGTATATGTTGAAATTGAACCACTTGGTCGATGACAAAATGCATGCGCGTTCAACTGGTTCGTACAGCTTGGTTACGCAGCAGCCGCTGGGTGGTAAAGCTCAGTTCGGTGGTCAGCGTTTCGGGGAGATGGAAGTATGGGCACTAGAAGCTTACGGTGCTGCTTACACGCTTCAAGAAATGCTTACGGTTAAGTCAGATGATGTTAACGGTCGTACTCGTATGTACAAAAACATCGTTGATGGCGATCACCGTATGGAGCCAGGTATGCCAGAATCCTTCAACGTATTAGTGAAGGAAATTCGCTCATTGGGTATCGACATTGAGCTCGAGGTTGAATAGGGAGTTAGTGCATTCACGAGCCGTAGCTTACGGCTCGAAACTGACTCTTAAGTAACATTAACTCCCTAAAGGAGAATTGCTTTGAAAGACTTACTGAATTTCATCAAACAGCAAAACCAAACTCAAGAATTTGATCGAATTCGAATCGGTCTAGCATCACCAGAAATGATCCGTAGCTGGTCATTCGGTGAGGTGAAAAAACCAGAAACTATTAACTACCGTACGTTCAAGCCAGAGCGTGACGGCTTATTCTGTGCCAAGATCTTTGGTCCAGTAAAAGACTACGAATGTTTATGCGGTAAATACAAGCGCATGAAACACCGTGGTGTTATTTGTGAAAAATGTGGCGTTGAAGTTACCCTAGCGAAAGTTCGTCGTGACCGTATGGGCCACATTGAATTGGCATGTCCCGTTGCCCACATTTGGTTCTTAAAATCATTACCGTCTCGTATTGGCTTATTGCTTGATATGACATTACGTGACATTGAGCGCGTGTTGTATTTCGAAGCGTTTGTGGTTATTGAGCCTGGAATGACGACGCTAGAGCGTGGCCAATTGTTAACCGAAGAAGCTTACCTTGATGCGCTTGAAGAGTTCGGTGATGAATTCGAAGCGAAAATGGGTGCAGAGGCGGTTCAAGAACTTCTATCAGGAATCAATCTTGAAGAAGAAGCTGCGTCCTTACGTGAAGAAATTCCAAATACAAATTCTGAAACTAAGCTTAAGAAGCTTGGTAAACGTTTAAAACTATTAGAAGCGTTCTTAGATTCAGGCAACAATCCTCAGTGGATGATTATGACTGTATTACCAGTCCTACCACCAGACCTACGTCCGTTGGTTCCACTAGAAGGCGGTCGTTTTGCGACGTCTGACTTGAACGACTTATACCGTCGAGTGATTAACCGTAACAACCGTTTGAAGCGTCTTCTTGACTTAAACGCGCCAGACATCATTGTTCGCAATGAGAAGCGTATGTTGCAAGAAGCCGTCGATGCGTTATTAGATAACGGTCGTCGTGGACGAGCCATTACTGGTTCAAACAAGCGCCCATTGAAATCACTTGCTGACATGATTAAAGGTAAGCAAGGTCGTTTCCGTCAAAACTTACTTGGTAAGCGTGTTGATTACTCTGGCCGTTCGGTTATCGTTGTTGGTCCGACCCTTAAGCTGCATCAATGTGGTCTTCCAAAGAAAATGGCGTTGGAATTATTTAAGCCATTTATTTTCGGAAAACTTGAATTACGAGGTTTGGCGACAACCATTAAAGCTGCCAAGAAAATGGTAGAACGTGAAGAAGCGGTGGTTTGGGATATCTTAGAAGAAGTTATCCGTGAGCATCCGGTTATGTTAAACCGTGCGCCAACACTTCACAGATTAGGTATTCAAGCGTTCGAACCCGTACTGATTGAAGGTAAAGCGATTCAGTTACACCCACTTGTGTGTGTGGCCTACAACGCTGACTTCGACGGTGACCAAATGGCGGTTCACGTACCATTAACTATTGAAGCTCAGTTAGAAGCTCGTGCGTTAATGATGTCAACGAATAACGTTCTTTCGCCTGCGAATGGTGAGCCAATTATTGTACCTACCCAAGACGTTGTATTGGGCTTGTACTTTATGACTCGCGACAAAGTTAATGCGCAAGGCGAAGGCATGGTATTTGCCGATACCGCAGAGGTGTTACGTGCCTACTCTAACGGCGCAGCGGAATTACACGCAAAGATCAAAGTTCGTATTAATGAAACCACCATCGATAAAGCTGGCGTTGCAACCACCGTTAATAAATTGGTTGAAACCACCGTTGGTCGTTCATTGTTGTGGGAAATCGTTCCTGCCGGACTATCGTTCGAGTTGATCAACCAAGCGATGACTAAAAAGTCGATCTCACGATTGGTAAACTCTTGCTACCGTCAATTAGGTTTAAAAACCTCGGTAATTTTTGCCGATCACCTAATGTACACGGGTTACAAATACGCAACACGTTCAGGTGCTTCTGTTGGTATCAACGATATGGAAGTTCCTAGCGTTAAAACTGAAATCATTGCGAAAGCCGAAGCCGAAGTTCGTGAAATTGAAGATCAATACGCGTCTGGTTTGGTAACTCAAGGTGAGCGCTACAACAAAGTTGTTGATATTTGGTCGCATACCAACGAGCAAGTTGCGAAAGCGATGATGGACAACTTAGCGATTGATAAAGTTGAAGACGCAGAAGGCAACATTGTTGATCAACCTTCATTCAACTCGATCTTTATGATGGCCGACTCAGGTGCACGGGGTAGTGCGGCTCAGATTCGTCAGCTAGCTGGTATGCGTGGTTTGATGGCAAAACCAGATGGCTCGATCATCGAAAGTCCAATCAAAGCAAACTTCCGTGAAGGTCTAAACGTACTTGAATACTTTATTTCGACGCACGGTGCACGTAAAGGTTTGGCCGATACAGCATTGAAAACGGCAAACTCGGGTTACTTAACTCGACGTTTAGTTGATGTTGCACAAGATTTAGTTATCACTGAAGTTGATTGTGGCACGCAAGACGGTGTTGAAATGAAACCCTTGATTGAAGGGGGTGACGTTGTTGAGCCGTTACGTGAGCGAGTACTTGGTCGTGTAACTGCCGATCATGTTTATACGCCTGGAACCGATGACGTATTGTGTGAAGCCAATACCCTTCTTGATGAAGCATGGGTAGAAAAGCTAGAAAAGCACAGTGTTGACCAGATTAAAGTTCGCTCGGTAATCACTTGTGACACTCGCTACGGTGTGTGTGCTAAGTGTTACGGTCGTGACCTAGCACGTGGTCATATTATCAACCAAGGTGAGTCAGTCGGGGTTATTGCAGCACAGTCAATCGGTGAGCCTGGAACACAGTTAACCATGCGTACCTTCCACATTGGTGGTGCGGCATCTCGTCAATCAGCTGAGAACAATGTTCAGGTGAAAAATGACGGTGTATTGAAACTTCACAATGCGAAGACAGTACAACGTAAAGACGACAAGTTGGTCATCGTGTCTCGTTCTGCTGAAATCAACCTCATTGATGAGTACGGACGTGAGCGCGAGCGTTATAAAGTGCCTTACGGTGCGGTTTTAGAGCACGCTGAAGGTGACAAGGTTTCGGGTGGTGAAGTTGTCGCCAACTGGGATCCGCATACGCATCCAATCATCACTGAGTTGGCTGGAAAAATTAAATTTAAAGACTTGGTTGAAGGCGTCAATATGGATCGCCAGACCGACGATTTAACCGGATTAAGCTCAATCGTTGTTACTGAATCGAAAGCACGTGGTAAAGGCTCTGACCTTAAGCCGATGATTTACATGGTTGATGCTGACGGTAACGAGATGAACTTGCCTGGTACCGATATTCCAGCGCAATACTTATTACCGCCTAACGCTATCGTAAATCTTGAAGATGGTGCAGAAGTGGGAATCGGTGACGCGATTGCTCGTATTCCGCAAGAAAGCTCGAAGACTAAGGATATTACCGGTGGTCTTCCTCGAGTTGCTGACTTGTTTGAAGCACGTAAGCCGAAAGAGCCAGCGATTCTTGCTGAGATTTCTGGAACCGTTAGTTTCGGTAAAGAAACCAAAGGTAAGCGTCGTTTAGTTATTACTCCTCAAGAGGGTGATGCGTACGAAGAGCTTATTCCAAAATGGCGTCACCTGAACGTGTTTGAGGGTGAGAAAGTTGAGAAGGGTGAGGTTGTATCGGATGGTGCTGATAATCCACACGATATTCTTCGCTTGAAAGGTATTCACGCGGTTGCAAACTACATCGTCAACGAAGTTCAAGACGTTTACCGTCTGCAGGGTGTAGGCATCAATGATAAACACATTGAAGTTATTATCCGTCAGATGTTGCGTAAAGCGACGGTTTCCGATCCGGGTGATAGCCGCTTCTTGCAAGGCGAGCAACTCGAATATGTTCGCGTTCTAGAAGCCAACGATGCTTTGATTGCTGATGGTAAAGAGCCTGCCAAAGTACAACGTGACTTAATGGGTATCACCAAAGCGTCATTGGCGACCGAGTCATTCATCTCGGCGGCATCGTTCCAAGAAACCACGCGTGTATTAACCGAAGCAGCCGTAAGCGGTAAGGTTGATGACTTACGTGGCTTGAAAGAAAACGTAATCGTAGGTCGATTGATCCCTGCTGGTACGGGCTTGAGCTATCATCAAGAGCGTCGTAAGCAGAGTCAAGACGTGACTATCGACGAGAGTCAAGTCACTGTGACGGCGTCAGACGCTGAAAAAGCGCTGACCGAAGCACTGAGCGGTAACGACTCAGAGCTGTAAGATTCGAGCCAAGTGCTTCTCTGAAGCGCTTGGTCCGATACAAGGCGGTCAAAACTTAACCTGATCGCCTTGACACCAAAGGACACCCTCTATACAATGCCCGCCCCTGAAGGCAGGCTTGTATAGGTTTGTCTTTATGTAAATGACTAGTATTAATTCTAGGAGCTGGAGTTTAATTAATGGCAACTGTTAATCAGCTGGTACGTAAACCTCGTAAAAAGGTTATCAAGAAAAGTAACGTACCTGCACTTGAAGCTTGCCCGCAGAAGCGTGGTGTTTGTACTCGTGTTTACACGACTACTCCGAAAAAACCAAATTCGGCACTACGTAAAGTTGCTCGTGTTCGTTTAACTAACGGATTCGAAGTAACCTCTTATATCGGCGGTGAAGGCCACAATTTGCAGGAACATAGTGTTGTAATGATCCGTGGCGGTCGTGTAAAAGACTTGCCGGGTGTTCGTTATCACTGTGTGCGCGGTACGCTTGACCTTGCTGGGGTTAAAGACCGTAAACAAGGCCGCTCTAAATACGGAGCGAAACGACCTAAGTAATTTATTACTTGTGGTGGTAAAGACTGACCGATTTCGATCTCGAAATGGTCAATAATTAACATTCCATTCTTACAATTTGTTCGAATGTGAGTAAGGCCGGGCTAGACAATTAGCGGTTAGTCCCGGGTTAACCTGAAGGAGCACATAAGATGCCAAGAAGACGCGTTATCGCTGCACGCGAAATCCTTCCTGATCCAAAGTTTGGATCACAATTATTAGCAAAGTTCATCAACGTTGTAATGGTTGACGGCAAGAAATCTGTTGCTGAAAAAATCGTTTACGGCGCGTTGGACATCATTGCTGAAAAGAAAAGTACTGAAGCACTTCCAGCTTTCGAAGAAGGCTTGGATAAGATTCGTCCTTTAGTTGAAGTAAAGTCTCGCCGCGTAGGTGGATCAACTTACCAAGTTCCGGTTGAAGTTCGTCCAGCTCGTCAAACGGCACTGGCTATGCGCTGGTTGGTTGAAGCCTCACGTAAGCGTGGCGAAAAGTCAATGAAAGAGCGATTAGCTCATGAACTTTTAGATGCGATGGAAAACCGTGGTTCTGCGGTTAAGAAGCGTGAAGATGTTCATCGTATGGCTGAAGCGAATAAAGCATTTGCTCACTACCGTTGGTAAGAACACCACCGGTAATAGCAAAGCGACTTTACTGCTTTAAGATAACTTTGTTTCTGTATGCCAATTAATAGAGGTATTTAACGTGGCTCGCAAAACTCCAATTGAGCGTTATCGTAATATCGGAATTTGTGCGCATGTCGACGCAGGTAAAACTACCACGACTGAACGCGTTCTATTTTACACCGGTCTTTCTCATAAGATCGGTGAGGTTCATGATGGCGCTGCCACCATGGACTGGATGGAACAAGAGCAGGAGCGTGGTATTACGATTACCTCTGCGGCAACCACGACCTTTTGGCGAGGCATGGATGCTCAGTACCCTGAGCATCGTGTCAACATTATCGACACCCCCGGACACGTAGACTTTACCATTGAGGTAGAGCGTTCGTTGCGAGTTCTAGACGGGGCCGTTGTAGTGTTCTGTGGTTCTTCTGGCGTTGAGCCACAGTCAGAAACGGTTTGGCGCCAAGCCGATAAATATCACGTACCCCGTATGGTGTTCGTGAATAAAATGGATCGCGCAGGTGCTGACTTTTTACGAGTTATCAATCAAATAAAAAATCGCTTGGGCGCTCGCCCAGTTCCGGTACAACTTCCAATTGGTGCAGAAGAAACCTTCGAAGGCGTGGTTGACCTCGTCAAAATGAAGGCCATTTACTGGACCGAAGCCGACAAAGGTATGACTTTCGAATACAAAGACATTCCTGCTGGTATGCTTGAAGAATGCCAAGAGTGGCGCTCCAACATGGTTGAAGCGGCTGCCGAAGCATCTGAAGAGCTAATGGATAAGTACCTTGAAGAAGGTGAGCTGACCGAAGACGAAATCAAACAAGGTCTACGAACCCAAACACTGGCGAACGAACTGGTCGTTGCAATGTGTGGTTCAGCGTTTAAAAACAAAGGAGTACAAGCGGTGCTCGACGGTGTGATTGATTATATGCCTGCACCGGTTGATGTTCCGCCGATTCAAGGTGTGCTTGAAGATGGTGAAACCATTGAAGAGCGTATCGCTGATGATAAAGCTCCGTTTGCAGCGCTGGCATTTAAAATCGCAACCGATCCTTTCGTTGGCACTTTAACTTTCTTCCGGGTTTATTCCGGCACGCTTAACTCTGGTGACCAAGTCTATAACTCGGTGAAAGAGAAAAAAGAGCGAATTGGTCGCATTGTACAAATGCACTCAAATAGCCGTGAAGAAGTAAAAGAAGTGTTGGCTGGTGATATTGCTGCTGGTATTGGTCTTAAAGATGTCACAACAGGAGAAACCCTTTGTTCTCCTGACCATAAAATTATCTTGGAACGCATGGAGTTTCCTGAGCCGGTTATCTCGGTTGCTGTGGAGCCTAAAACCATTGCTGATCAAGACAAAATGGCATTGGCATTGGCTAAGCTTGCGCAAGAAGATCCATCCTTTAGGGTTGAAACCAACGAAGAGTCAGGGCAAACCATCATCTCTGGGATGGGGGAGTTGCACCTCGACATTATCGTTGACCGAATGAAACGAGAGTTTCAGGTCGAAGCCAACATCGGTAAGCCTCAAGTCGCTTATCGTGAATGTTTACGCGAAAGCGTGGAGCAAGAAGGCAAGTTTGTTCGACAGTCTGGTGGCCGTGGTCAATACGGTCATGTGTGGATCAAAATTGAACCACAAGAACCAGGTTTTGGTTACGAGTTTGTAAACGAAGTCGTTGGTGGCGTAGTACCGAAAGATTATATTCCTGCGGTCGACAAAGGGATCCAGGAACAAATGCAAAATGGTGTGCTTGCAGGCTATCCCATTTTAGACGTTAAAGTCACTTTATACGATGGTTCTTACCACGATGTTGATTCGAGTGAAATGGCATTTAAAATTGCTGGCTCGATGGCTTTCCGTTCTGGTGCGTTAAAGGCTAAGCCAACGTTACTAGAGCCGATTATGAAAGTTGAAGTGGTAACACCTGAAGATTATATGGGTGACGTAATGGGCGATTTAAATCGTCGCCGTGGAATTGTTCACGGTATGGAAGAAGGCGTTGGTGGTATTAAGATCGTCAAAGCTGAAGTTCCACTGTCTGAAATGTTTGGATACGCAACTGCCTTGAGAAGCGCCACTCAAGGTCGAGCGAGTTACTCCATGGAGTTTACCAAATATGCGGAAGCGCCGAATAACGTCGCTGACACAATTATTAATGGTTAAATTTTTTATTTTAAAAAAAACATACAGAGGTACATCTCATGTCTAAAGAAAAATTTGAACGTAATAAACCCCACGTAAACGTGGGAACCATTGGCCACGTTGACCACGGTAAAACCACTTTGACTGCAGCAATGTGTACTGTATTGTCAAAGACTTTCGGTGGTGCGGCACGTGCATTCGATGAAATCGACAATGCGCCAGAAGAAAAAGAGCGTGGTATTACAATCGCAACTTCGCACGTAGAGTACGAAACAGAAGCTCGTCACTACGCGCACGTTGATTGCCCAGGACATGCTGACTACGTTAAAAACATGATCACCGGTGCTGCTCAAATGGACGGCGCGATCTTAGTTTGTTCAGCAGCTGACGGCCCAATGCCACAAACACGTGAGCACATCTTGTTATCACGTCAGGTTGGTGTACCAAAGATCATTGTTTTCTTAAACAAATGTGACATGGTAGACGACGAAGAGTTGTTAGAGCTAGTTGAAATGGAAGTACGTGAGTTATTAGACGCTTACGAATTCCCAGGTGACGACACGCCAGTTATCCGTGGTTCAGCGCTTAAAGCGTTAGAAGGTGACGCGGACTACGAAGCGAAAATCATCGAATTGTCAAAAGCTTTGGATGAGTACATTCCAGAGCCAGAGCGTGCGATTGACCAATCATTCTTGTTACCAATCGAAGACGTATTCTCAATCTCAGGCCGTGGTACAGTTGTTACCGGTCGTGTAGAGCAAGGTATCGTAAAAGTTGGTGAAGAAGTTGAAATCGTTGGTATCAAAGACACGGTTAAGACAACAGTAACTGGTGTAGAAATGTTCCGTAAGCTTCTTGACGAAGGTCGAGCAGGCGACAACGTAGGTGTATTACTACGTGGAACTAAGCGTGAAGACGTAGAGCGTGGTCAAGTATTGGCACACGTAGGAACTATCACGCCACACACTAAGTTCGAATCAGAAGTGTACGTATTGTCGAAAGATGAAGGTGGTCGTCATACACCATTCTTCAAAGGCTATCGTCCACAGTTCTACTTCCGTACGACTGATGTAACAGGTGCGGTAGAGCTTCCAGAAGGTGTTGAGATGGTTATGCCAGGCGACAACATCAAGATGGTTGTAGAGTTAATTGCACCGATTGCGATGGACGAAGGTTTACGCTTCGCGATTCGTGAAGGTGGCCGTACTGTTGGTGCGGGTGTTGTTGCTAAAATCATCGAGTAATATCGATTGATTTAGGTTAACAACCTACTCTTTAAAAAGGCGCTCAATGAGCGCCTTTTTTTTATAGGTAAGTTTCACATATGAGAGTTTGTTTTAACTTCTTCAAATTACCAGACTTAGCTCGAATAAATTTTTTTGCTGATACCAACGCTTTTAATGAAACGTTGGTTTAGGTTCTCAAAACTGAGTCAAGCTTAGGCTCGATGTTTACCGAAGCGTAACCCAACACAAACCAGACTTTAATCATCCTTCAACGGCAAAAGGGTCACCATAACTTTCTTGTTTTTACCATTTCTCTGAATCGTTAAAGAGTAGTCTTTCATCGGCTCAGCCAGTGCGACCATACCAATAAAGTGCCACCAATCAGAAACCTTGGTCCCATTAAAGTCGACAATAAAGTCACCGACCTCGAGACCTGCCTTATCGGCGGCGCTACCAGACATGACTTCACTGATGATTACGTATTTTTGTTGCCGATCGGATGAGACATCAAGCCATACATCACCACCTGCAATACCCAGACTGGCTCGATTAATTTTTCCTGTCGATTTTAAGTTAGGCAGAAAACGCATTAAGGATTTAGTTGGAATAGCAAAGGCTTGACCGGCAAATTTATGATTAATAATAATGGCTGCACTGACCATTCCTAATACTTCTCCCTTGCGGTTAAATAGAGGTGAGCCAGCGCTGCCTAAGTCTATCGCAGTGTCTGCCTGTAACATTGGAAAAGGCGCACTTAAAGCATTCACTTGGGGAAGGTGACTGATAATGCCAGAACTCAATGTGTTTTTTAACTCGGTATGATTACTCAATACCGCGACCGATTCTCCGAGTGTAAAGTCTTCGCTAAAGGTAACACCGGGATAGTCAGTACTGTTAATTTTGATCACGGATAAATCTAAGCTTTCATCGCCGCCAACAAAGGTCCCTTTGTGACGGAAACCATCGTGTGTCGATATCCAAATTTCACCACTCGAAGAGACCGTGTTAAAGGAGGTGATTAGATACCCTTGGTTATCGATAAAAAAGCCGCTGCCTTTAGTTGTGCCGCGCTTGTTTTGGCGACCTTCCAGTAGTTTCTTCATTAGCTCATCGGGCTTTGTCGAGCTGCCAATGGTTTTCCGTTCGTTTGCTGAAGGAGAGAACTCGATACTCACATAAGACTTTTCGATCGTTTGAACAACGCCGCTGAAATCATTTGCTACTGCAACTGAAGCAGACATTAACAAAATGAAGTAGCAAAGTGAAAACCAGATTTCTTTCATAAAGCCTCTCGCCAGGTAGTTATAAGGATCGCTGATGTTCTGTCAAAGTAGATTATCTAAAGGCGGCTGTAAAGTTTCTACCGAGCTTCTCAGTGTTCTCTTCCCTAAGCTGGCCGCTGACAACCTAAAATGTCGATAAGTGTTTAAATGAGCTTTGGTGCGACGCAATAGTCGAGTAATTAATAGTGCACATATAATTATTGGTTAATTAAGATAGCCATATAAAACAATAAGATAAGGTGTAAATAATAGTTTACAAATAGTTCGCTTGATCCAGATCAATATTACCGAACTCAAGTCCCTTTAATTTTGCTGCATTACAAAGACTTTGGCCCTAGAAGCGACTGCACTTGCCGAGCTAGTTTTGTTTTGAAAGCGTCGTGTGATCAGGGTGTTAATACGAGGACAACGAAATGACAGATAATTACTTAGGTTTGAGAGGCATAGAGTTTACCGAGTTTGCGAGCCCAAGCGCAGAGTTTATGGACCAAGTGTTTGATGCCTTTGGGTTTTCAAAACTAAAGCGTTTTAAAGACAAAGATATTATCTATTACAACCAGAATGATATTCATTTCTTACTCAACCAAGAGCGTCAAGGCTTCTCGGCTGAGTTTGCAAAACAACATGGCCCTGCCATTACTTCCATGGGTTGGCGGGTCGATAATGCGCAACAAGCATTGGCGATTGCGATCGAGCGGGGCGCGACAGAAGCGACCGACAAAGACTTACCCTATCCAGCGATTTATGGCATCGGAGATAGCTTGATTTATTTTATCGATCAATTTGGCGAGAAGGGCTCTATTTATGAAAATGACTTTATTGCAGTAGAGACGCCTAAAATTGCTGAAAATAAAGGCTTTCTAAGAATTGATCATTTAACCAATAATGTTAAAAAAGGCACCATGACTCACTGGGCGGATTTTTATAAAAATATTTTTGGCTTTAGTGAAGTTCGTTATTTTGATATTAAAGGGAAAGAAACCGCTTTACTGTCTTATGCATTGCGTTCTCCGGACGGTAGCTTTTGTATTCCAATTAATGAAGGCAAAGGCGATGAGCGAAATCAAATCGATGAATATTTACGTGAATACAATGGCCCAGGTGTACAACACATTGCATTTGAAACGGCGGATATTTTATCGTCGTTAGACAAGCTCGATCATAGTGTCATTGACACCCTCGATATTCATGATGATTATTACGAAACTGTGTTCGACCGCGTACCGAATGTGACAGAAGATCATCAACGGATTAAAGATCATCAAGTGCTCGTCGATGGCGATGAAAATTCCTATTTATTACAGATTTTCACCAAAAATCTTTTTGGGCCGATCTTTATTGAAATTATTCAACGTCAGAACAACCAAGGTTTTGGCGAAGGTAATTTTCAAGCTCTGTTTGAGTCAATTGAGCGAGACCAGAAAAAGCGTGGAGTGCTCTAATGTACATTCAACAAATTCATCATGTGGCTTATCGTTGTAAAGACGCAAAAGAGACGGTCGAGTTCTACACCAGTGTATTGAACATGAACTTTATTTTGGCCATTGCAGAAGACCGAGTGCCGAGCACCAAGGAACCCGATCCCTACATGCATATCTTTTTAGATGCGGGCATGGGCAATATTTTGGCTTTTTTTGAGTTGCCCAACTCGCCTGATATGGACCGTGACCGCAATACACCCCAGTGGGTTCAGCACATTGCTTTGCAAGTGAAAGATACCGATGCTTTAATTCAGGCGAAAAAAGAATTAGAAGAAAAAGGTATTGAAGTCATAGGGCCAACGAATCATGAAATTATCCAGTCCATTTACTTTTTCGATCCGAACGGCCATCGCCTTGAACTAACGACGGTCACTGCAACGGCAGAAATGATGAATAAACTCGATGCTGTAAAGTGGGATATGCTTGAAGAGTGGTCTAAAACAAAACGAGCACCCAAGCAGGCTGCTTGGTTGCACAGCCAAGAGTTTACAGAACAAAAAGACGATCGTCTCGAAGAGGAGGTAAGCACATGACTGCTTATGTTGCTAAGCTCCCTGATGCGAATGGAATGGTCAGTTACGACGAAATAGAGAATGATACTTGGTCATTTTTGTATTCAAGGCAAATGAATTTAATTCAGCAGCGAGCATGTGCTGAATACTTAAACGGCTTAGATGTTTTAGGATTAAATCGATTTGCTGTTCCTCAATTGCCAGATGTTAATAAGGCCCTGAGAAATGCGTCCGGCTGGGAAGTAGCCGCTGTACCTGCCCTGATTCCTTTTGCTGAGTTTTTTCAACTACTCGCTGACCGAAAGTTTCCCGCGGCAACTTTTATACGAACACCAAACGAAATAGACTATTTACAAGAACCGGACATTTTTCATGAAATCTTTGGACATTGCCCATTATTGACCGATCCTGTGTTCGCTAATTTCGTTCATAACTATGGCAAGATGGGAGTGAAAGCTTCACCGATCCAACGTCGTTATTTAGCGCGAGTATTTTGGTTCACGGTCGAGTTTGGTCTTATTCAAAACCAACAAGAGCAAAGAATCTATGGCGCAGGTATTTTAAGCTCGCCATCAGAAACGGTTTACTCTTTAGAGGATTCTAAGGCTAAACGGGTACCCTTTAGTTTGCAACGAGCATTGCGTACTCCCTATCGAATCGACATTCTTCAGCCGCAATATTTTGTTATAGATTCGTTCGAGCAATTATTCGAAAGTATGAATGAGTCAATCTTTGATGAGATTGAGCAAGCAATCGAATTAGGCGATTTCGAACCGTTATTTGAAGTGGCCAGTCAAAAAGGAAAAGTAACGACTGAACGGGAATCTCCAAAAGCTCCCGCAAGTAAAAAACAAGTATTTGAGCAGCATGATTGCTAAGAAGGAATGATTGCTAATAACGTATGTTAGCTTCTAAGTCTTGGCTTTAATGACTAAAAGCGAGAGAGCTATTTTGACATTTAATGTGAGCTTTCTCGCTAGCGTGAATTTTTTTGTCTATCACCCAACATTGTCTATCACTCAATTCTTGTTTATTACCTTGTGAGGTAAAATATTAGTTTGCTTGCTCAATGGCTGTAAAGATATTCATGCTGCGGTATTTTTGGCAAATCATCTGCGCATAGTTCAAAGAATAATATTCACCGACTCGGTAACAAACGCCGCCTTTATCCGTGACTTTAGTAAAGTCAGGAATTAACCGCTCGATCATGGTTTCTTGATCTTGATTCTGAGGTGCAATTAAGACTTCATATTTTGGCAGATCTTCCTCACCGTTCAAGTAATCTTCAAACACATTATAAATTTCATCTAAGATGAACTTTTCATCATCGGAAACTTGATTGTCAGCTTTTGCAATGGTCTCGAGCAACGCTTTAACCTCAGCGGCTTGTTCAACCGGTGGCGCATAGTCTAAATAGTCCACAACAGAATCCCGCAATTCCATGAAGCTTAAGGTTTGATTCGTTGATTTTAGGTTTGTTATATCAATGTCTAACTTCCATAGTTTGTGAAATGACTCTAACAACTCTTTTTCAGCATCATCGATACGGCCGTCAATTAGGGCTAATTGAACAAATATTTTACTTATTCGCTCCGCATGTTTGGGCTTTACTAAAGCTTTAATTAGGTCCGTTGCTTCGTCATTCTCTTTCTTGATCGCCCTAATAAATCGTTGCCAAATACTGCGCTTCTCAGATTTTTGCTTCGTCCAAAAGCCGATGCCTACTAAGAAAAAGAATGAGCCGACTAAGAGACCAATTCCGGTTTGTAAGGCACTGGCATAATCTTGGTCAATGATTAAATATTTTATGAAGAAAGGCAGAGCCGAGATAAGACCTAATATGGCTGCATAAACTGAGATACTTTCTGCGACATTCTGGTCATGTTTGCGAGACCAAATCTTATTCACGGTTAAGTACGACTTGATAAAACCAATCGCGACCGAAGCGTAAGCAAACCAGCCGACCAAGGCGATAAGTATTTCCATAACCTCTACCTGCTAATTATGCTGAAAGCATTCAGCAATTTATAGTGCATATTTCAATCATAAGCATAGACTAATAGAGATGTGATAAAAACGAAAGGGTTATCGGCAACTTACAAGTTGCCGCGGTTAAAAAAAAGCTCGAATTGGTGATGTCAAGTACCTTGGAAAACAATAGAAAATAACGGAGCAGATGGGTTCGAGTCATCGGCAAAAATATACATATTTTCAACCGGCACTCCATCTTCTAGCATGCCTAAATAGCCAACAAACTTCATCGGCTCTCCGTCTGACGATAATGGCTCTTCTGGATCTTGCCACCACTGTGGATAAACGCCAAGAAAAGAACCGCCACACGGACCACTTTCAAAATCTATCTGCTGATAACGTTGGTAAATGGGGTAGAACTCATCATTGTCATCATCGCCGTAATAGGCTCGAGAAAGCCCATCAGCCCATGATGAACTTAAATCAAGCAATGATTTTAGTGGAATTTTATTGAGACAATGAGATTCGGCATCGCTAATAATATTGTCTGGTTCGATCGAATGCGCAAAGAAATTAACTAATACATTGAGATCGCCGTTTGGAGCGTAAGGTTGGTCTGCCATATGGATGACTAGAGTTCCCGAAGTACTGGCAAAATCCGATAGATCGGAAAGGTTAATTTGTCCGATAAACTGCATAGGCTCTGCATTTGAGTCTAATGGACGACTTGTGCCTATGGGCCACCAAGGCGTTCCTCGAAGTTTAGTCGAGTAGTCTTGAACTGATTGTTGCTTTTGTGCACTAAAAATAAAAGCAGGCTTCTGCGCTTCATGAAGATGTTGCTTAACCGGTTTTGATTGATCAAAATCGAACGCTTCATGTTCGTAGTCATCTTCAAACTCGCTGGGATCGAACTCAGCCGCCATACTTTCAAACTCTTGACTAAACTGTTCAAACATATTTTTAAATCTTTTATTGAAACATCGCCAAAGGGTCTTGGTGGCTTTTTAGGTTTAGTGTGCAACAGTTCCATCGGACGAAATGTATAACGATTAATATTCAAGGGAAGTTCATCAATGGGTGCCGTATCTGCGAAGGTATCAATGCCGGTAATTTCAAACTCAATATCTAACGGATTAATAACCAAGTCAATCAATGTTTGATCGTCTTGCAGTAGCTGTAAAGCTACATCTTGTGCCTCTTCATCCGTATTTGCAGAGACGGTTAAATTTACTGTAAAAAAGTACCCATCGGATGAATCTTGAGGTTTCACAGGCAACGATGCCAAGCGATCGTTATTTAGAAAACAGTTGGATGCTTGAATGCTAATGCAGTATTTCGACATAATTTTCTTCCATAAAATATGACATAAAGTAGCGGTGCTATTGATAGTATATCTTTCGGTTCTAAGAGAGAAGAAAAAATGCAATTGGTTAAATTTACATCGGTTGTGTTAACTGGTTCTCAAACAACACCGCCTTTAAGCTTCAAAATCCATCGTATCACTCGATAACCCGATAGGGATGTCTATCATGGACGAAATCATCGCATTAATCGTGGATGACTCAAAGGCGGCTTGTGCGGTTTTAGGACGGCTATTGAAGCGCTTCGGTATAAGTAGTCAGTCAGTTCATAGCGCACAAGAAGGTCTTGCCTATTTAGAGAGTCATACACCAGACATTATCTTTATGGATCATTCGATGCCCGATATGGATGGTTTAGAGGCCGTAGAGATCATTAAGGAACAGCCGAATTTTGCTGCGACGCCAATTTATATGTTTACGGCAAAGAGTGGCAACGAATATCAAGAACAAGTCGCGAAGGCTGGTGCTAACGGCGTGGTTTCTAAAACACTCGAACTGCAAGCGTTGAAGCAAGTCTTATCTC
Source organism: Pleionea litopenaei (assembly GCF_031198435.1). Classification (GTDB taxonomy): domain Bacteria; phylum Pseudomonadota; class Gammaproteobacteria; order Enterobacterales; family Kangiellaceae; genus Pleionea; species Pleionea litopenaei. The sequence goes on along the minus strand of NZ_CP133548.1, from coordinate 2,044,914 downwards.
AACATCGTTTGGTGGCTGATAAAAGTACACAAGAGACCAGTGACGATGTTATGCAAGAGCAGCGCATGCAAATGTGGCTCGAGTCATTTCTAGAAAATAAGATAATGCCAAGTTTGGCTTATCGACTCGATCATTCAACGCGTGAAACACGTGAAGAAATGCTGCAAAACAGTCAAAAGTTGTATCGCGACAGTTTGAGCTTTCACATGCAACAACAAAAGCAATTGGTCAATCAGCTACAAGCTGAAAAAGATGCTCTAGCGGCATCTTATGAGTGGAGTCGAATTCAATTTCATCGACGACTGACCATCAGTTTAAGTGTCGTTCTGTTGATAGTCTGTGGATTTTTTGCAACACAGTGGTATTCAATCAAACACTTTGCTACTCAATTAGAATCTAAACAGCAAAGTATGTTAGCGCAATTAATTGATTTGACTCAAAAGCAGAGTGAGTTGGTTAAAGACAATGTAGAAATAAGTGAAAAGATAACTGAGTCACCAAATCGACCGACTCAAATTTATGATCAAAGTGGTCAGCCAGTGGCGAAAATTGTTAGCTTTTCAATGGATAAATCTTCATTGCGAGCTCGAACCAACACAGGTTACTTTTTTAATTTAAATGAAGGCGAAATAGAAGCCTATATTGGGCCTTTGTATTTCGCTGCTCAAGGATGTTTTGGTACGCGTTTTGTAGAAAGCGAAGCTGGGTATATTTTTACTTCAAGTAATGGAGAGCTGATGTACACGCCGGATGATTATAAACCTCAGTATAAAGATGTGTATTCTATGTTCGATAAAGAAGGTAACTGTGTTGAAACAGAAATGAGTGTTGTTGCGGTTCCTTTGTTCGCTAATAATTACGATATTACCGGTGTCAGCGATGTTGCTTTGCAAGTAAGGTAGTTGCTTTAACTGAAAGCGTTAAAAAGGGCCTCATATGAGGCCTTTTTTGTTACTGTATGTCGTCAAAGACCAATTACACACTCCGAGTCGCGATAGCTGGCGAGATTGCGCAAGCTTTTCGAGCTGGCCCGTAAACGGCAACAAGCCCAATCACCCAAAGCGCGAGCATTCCGATGGGAATGTAGTACCAATCAATGCGTGGCAGATCGAGTGCCGATACCAAAAGCATGTTTAAGCCTAATGTCATTCCTACACCTAAAACGATACCAAAGCTCGAAATGATAAAGTTCTCAAGTAAAAAATAGCGCATGATATCAATTTTAGTAGCACCCAATGCACGACGAGTCCCAATTTGTTTTCTACGGCGATTAACGCTGAAGCTGGCGAGACCAACAATGCCTAAAGCCGTTACCACAATCAGGGCAATAACCAAGGTCGATAATATCGTATTCATACCATTATGTGATCGGTAACTTCGCTCTCGAATATCGTCCATACTTTGAACTCGACGGATCAACCGGCCTTTATAATTAGCTAACAACCCTTCTTCGACTTCGCGCATTAAACGATCGCGTTGCCCAGGCTCAGTTCTAACGATGATTCTTGCTCCGCCAAATTCCGTCTGCTGTGGTACTAATAAGCTACGCTCTAGACCACGCCAACCATTCCAAGGAGCTTGCATTTTTTCAATAATGCCAATTATTTTTATCGGTTGATCGTCAGAAATATAGACCGTCTTATCAATGGCATTTTGCCAATCGTCTTTGAACAATTGTTTGGCTAGTTCTTGAGTAATGATACCTTGCCCCGGCCAACTGGTGGATGTTCTGCCACGCCAGGTGATTTCATTGGGCTCAAAGTTTCGACCGGCAATGAGTTTTAAACCAAATGCATCCATACCATGGTGATCGGCAAAGTAAATCGCCGTTCCAGTGCCATTGGTATCGCTGTTACTTTCAGTGTTAAGGCTCATTGACCAACCACCGCCAATCAGTGGTGCTGAATTACTTTGAACGGCATCAACCACGCCTGGCAACCCTCGAATGTAGTTTAAGTCTTCTTGCAGTTGAACTCTTTCATTAAAGTCTTTGGCAAAGCCACTGTATCCAAAAACAAAAACATTACTCTCATCAAGACCGCTCGGTCGATCCATTTGCGATTGTCGTTCATTAATCATGAAAACCGCATTCACAATAATGGTCATGGTTAATGCCATTTGCGCTGCAATTAAAATTGCCCCGGTTTTATTGCGCTTTAGGGCGCTTAAAATAGGTCTAAATTCCATGGTCAATCCTTATTGAGTCTTAAGTTGAACTGCTGGCTGAATATTACAGGCGCGCCAGGTAGGGTAGATGCCGGCAAGCAACGCTGAAATAATCGCCAGAACAATGGCGCTGGTGACCATTACAAAATCGAGTTGCACGAGTTGGTCAAAATCATCACCGAACAGTGCATGAACGCCTTGCAGCCCGCCAAAAGCGAGAGCCAAACCGAGCAGTCCCCCGGCAAATCCAACCATCGCTGACTCGAACAAGTGTTGAATAAACAAAGCTGACTTACTCGCACCCAACGCACGACGCAAACCGATTTCTGCAGCTTTCGTCGAGAACTTCGTTAATAGAATTCCAATCGTATTTAACAAACAAACAACAAGAAACATAACCGAAAGCCACATAACCACTTGCGCATTTTCTGAGACGACTTCTTGTTGCTCTAACCACTCCATTACGTTATTTATTTTATTATTAAGAGGTCGTGGAAAACGCCCCAGTTCTTTTTGCTGCTTCGCGTAATCATTTAAAAAGGATAAGTAGTTTTCTTGATCGGCTTTGGTGGGTAGCTCGGCCCAAAACTGAATCCATACACATTCAGAGTTTAAGAAACCCTGCCAGCCTTCTTCAGAGTTCGGTTTCCAACAGTTAGTATTACCTGAGCGATCGAGCTGCTGTGAGGCAACGAGGTTAAAAGGGATATAATAATCTTCAGGATCGTTAAATGGTCCATTGGTTACGTCGTAGTATTTGGGTACAGGGGAAAAGTCATCCAAGACACCAACAACTTGATAACTTTGACCGCCGATAGTTACGTATTTTCCAACTGAATTTTCGCCGCCGAAAACTTTATCATTCATTTCTCGACTTAAAACCGTCACCATTTGTTCATTATTATCGACATCACGATTCCATGCTCCACCAAAAAGAAAAGGCGTTTTGAACATGCTAAAAAAATCCCCAAAAGCTGCGCGGCCGGTTGCTTCTATTGGTAGTGTGTCTTCGCCTTCAGGCTCAATAACGCCGTAGACTTTGGTCATGGCCGTCTGCTTTTCTGCAGGAGCACTTCTCATCAAAGCCGTTGCATCGAGGTAGGTTAATTGATCCGGTGGTAAATTGGGTTCACGAAAGGGGTCGTTTGGATCCCATGTATCTAATTGAATCGCAAACAACTGGTCACTTTTTTCAGGGATCGGATTGCCTGACATCGCATAGTTGACCGTGATCGTAGTCATAGACGCTCCAATACCCACACCAATTGCAGAGACCATTAGTAAGGTAAGTATCGGTGTGCGTTTAATCGAGAGCAGGGCTAACTTTAAATAGTATTTAAACATTTAGTTGTCCTTATGCTAAAGCCGATACAGCTTCTTTAGTGGGTTTTGGAGATGACTTTAATTTTTCTGAAACTTCTCCATCTTTAACGAAAATATTGCGAGGTGCTCGCTCTGCAAGCTTTGGATCATGGGTTACCATAATAATGGTGGTTCCAGATTGATTGATTGACTCGAGAAGCTGCATAACACTCTCAGCCATCGCTGAGTCTAGATTTCCGGTTGGTTCGTCTGCCAGTAAAAAACGCGGCTCCCCGGCAAGTGCGCGTGCTATGGCCACCCTCTGTTGTTGGCCGCCAGAGAGTTGCATTGGAAGGTGTTTCATACGTGCCGCTAAACCAACCGTTTCTAATGCGTGCTCTATACGCTCTTTGCGCTCTTGACGATTCATTTTTCGATAACGGAGTGGAACATCAACGTTATCGAAAAGGTTTAAGTCTGGAATCAGGTTGAAACTTTGAAAGATAAATCCGATTTTCTCATTTCGAAGTTTCGAACGTTGGTTATCATTAAGGTTACTTACATCGACATTGTCGAGAAAATATTGCCCTGAGGAAAATGTTTCGAGTAAACCCGCGATATTTAGAAAGGTTGTCTTTCCGCTTCCTGAAGGTCCTGTAACGGCTACAAAGTCGCCCTCGTTAACGGTAAGTGAAAAGTCTCTAAGCGCATGTGTCTCAACGATTTCCGTTCGGAATACTTTCTTGATATTGGTCATTTTTAGCATGTTAAATTCCTCTAATTTATCGGTTGATCAAGACGTTTTCTGCGCCTTCAAAAGATTCTGTGTTTGAAATAATAATGCTTTCGCCAGCGCTTAAGCCGCTCAGCACTTCAACTTGCGACAAGCTACGAGCACCGGTCTCAATAGATACTTTCTCAGCAATATCGTTGTTGACTCGATAAGCTAAACGGCCACCACCGGCATCTAAAAATGGTCCTCGCTGAACCATTAATACGTCTTTCTTTAACTCAAGAAGAATGCGAGTGGTTAACCTTTGATTTTGTCGTAACCCTTGTGGAATCTGATTATGAAAGCGAATACGGCCAACCACTTGGTTGTCTTGAATTTCGGGTGAAATTGAAACCAGCTGTGCATTGAACACTTGACCACTGTTTTGAACTTCTGCGTCCATTCCAATGGCTAAGTCGTCGGCGTAAGATTCAGGTATCTGAACTTCAACTTCAAACTGACTCAAATCAACCACAGAAATGATTGGCTGATTTTTACTGACCGCGGTGCGCTGTTCAACAATCAGTTGGCCGACAATGCCTTCAACTGGAGATAACAACTGCAACGATGCCTTTTGACGTTGCAATTCTGCTACCAATAATTGCTGACGCTGTACCGCTAAGCGTTTGGTCTTTAGCTCGAATGCTAGGCTTTCTTGATTGAGTTTGGCATCGGCAATCGCATGCTGGTGAGCGAGTTGAGCATTTTGTAAATCATCTTTGGCTTTTTCATAATCGATGGTTGAAATCGCTTTGCGTTGCCACGCTTGTTCTGCTCGTCGCATTTCGCGTTCTGCTGCATTGAGGGTTACTTTGGCTAGATCAACGGTCTTTTGGTTTTCGAGTGCTTGCTTTTTAGTTTGAATTGATTGTCGCTCTTCATCAATTTCCATACTTTCAAGGGAAGCTTGTTCTTGCTCGAGTTGATTAGATAGCTCGGGGCTGTCGACGGTTGCTAGTGGCTGTGCTAATTTTACGCTTTCGCCTGCTTGTACATGGAATTGGACGGTGCCATCACTGGTGGCGTAAAGCGTTGGACTGACTGCCGCGACGACTTTTCCTTGCACAGAAATGTCTCGAACGAAATCGCCTCGAGTAACGCTAGCAATTCGTATTCGCTCCATAGAGACGCTGTGTTCGGCTTTCGCCCAGCGCGAAATAAACGGTGTGGCAAGTACAATGAGCGTAATGACAACGGCTGACATTCCTCCTATGTACCACCAACGACGATGTCCACTATTTGACGCGATAATCGTATCTTGACCTGAAGTATCACTTATTTTCAAAGCATCCCCCCAATTTTAAATGTGATAGCTTAGTTATAGGCAAGACGCAGTTTTCGAGGAGATAGTTTGAATTCTTGTCACTTTAAATGTTTCAATGTATGTATCTAGGTCAACCTTTGTAGGCGTTAGTCGTTAGAAGGGGGTAGAGACCATTTAAGGAGAGATAATCATGCGATCAGTAAAAGGCGCACTTTTTATTGTTCTAAGCTTTTATTTAGCGGCCTGTGCCGGAAAACCCAGCCGAGTAACCTCAGAGGTTAATGAAAAATACAAAACTTTTGTCGCAAAACAAAGTTATGAGCCCGTTGATCGTATTACTAGCTTTCGATTTTATTCCTGGTCATATTTGAGTGAAGACTACATCATTCTATCGACGACCATGAGTAAACCTCATTTAATCGAGTTTAAAACGCCATGCTATGATTTAAGATTCAGCCATAAAATCAAAGTGAATAATACGGGCTCGTCGCTGAATGCAAATTTTGATTCGATTAAAATTTTAGACTCGGCATTTCCAAGCTGCTACATCAAAGCTATTTATCCGCTCACTAAAGAGCAAGCCAAAGAGCTCGAAAATCTAGAATAAAAAAAGCCGCGAAAGCGGCTTTTTTTATGCTCGGATGATTTGCTCGGATGATTTGCTCGGATGATTTGCTCGGATGATTTGCTCGGATGATTTGCTTGGACAATTTGCTTAAGAAGCTTTTTGTTTAGCTTGTTCTCGTTGCTTCGCGATGAGCTCTCTTTTTTTCTTTTGCTTTTGAGCTAACATAGTGGCAGCTTCATTGCCGATATGCTGTTCTCCACGTTGTTTGGCTAGTTTGATTTGTAGCTCTCGCTGCGCGTAGCGTTCTTTTTGTTCCGGTGTGGTTTTGTCAAAGCAGTGAGGGCAACTAACGCCTTGCTCAAATAATTCACTGGCTTTGTCTTCTTCTGTTATAGGTAACCGACAAGCGTTGCATTGATCGTAGCCACCACGCTCTAAATCGTGATTAACAGTAACGCGGTCATCGAAAACAAAACACTCACCTTCCCACATAGACTGCTCTTTGGGTACGTCTTCGAGGTATTTCAAAATACCACCTTTTAGATGATAAACCTCTTCGAAACCTTGCTCTTTTAAGTAAGCGGTTGATTTTTCACATCGAATTCCGCCAGTGCAAAACATAGCTACTTTTTTGTGCTGTTTCGGATCTAAATGATCTTCGACGTATTTTGGAAACTCTCGGAATGTTTCGGTATGCGGATTTACGGCATTTTTAAAGGTACCAACTTCGACTTCGTAATCATTTCGAGTGTCGATGAGTATAACTTCCGGATCACTTATTAATGCGTTCCAGTCTTCTGGAGCAACGTAGGTTCCAACCGTTCGATTGGGATCGACATCTTCAACACCCATGGTGACGATTTCTTTTTTCAACTTCACTTTGGTGCGTTTGAATGGACAAATATCGGTAAACGACTCTTTATACTCGATAGGATTTAATTGCTCGTGACTGTTTAGCCAAGCCAATAAGTGATCGATGGCAGCACGAGAACCTGCGACGGTGCCGTTAATGCCTTCATGAGCGAGAAGTAGAGTACCCACGACATTGTGCTCGGTCATTTCTTTGAGAAGAGGCGCACGAATGGCCTCGAAGTCGCTTAACTTTACAAATTTGTAAAGCGCGCATACTACGTATTGCATATAAATTCTCCTGCTTGCCGAATCGTAAATTCGGTGCTCGTTTGAATGTGAATAATTAACCCCTTTAAAGGGAGGGGTATTATAGTGGATTCGAAACGCGAGTCCAAGAACCGTTAGAGATAAAAATGGGTTGAATCACTCTCGGCTAAGGAGCTAGATCGAGAAAGTAGATCCAAGCTGGTATCGTCGCAATCGCCACTAGGGTTGAGTTTAAAATGGCTGAAGCAAGATAGGGAGAGGATTTCGGATCTTGGGCTGCAAACATAAAGACATTGATGCCAACAGGAGAGGCCGACATGATGACGGTAACAGCAATTAACGTTGGTGAAAGATTAAACCAGTATTGCCCACAACAATAAACGGCGAGAGGAAGCAGTAACAGCTTTATCGTGTTGACCGAAATGGATAAGGGCAGTTGGTGTGTTGACTTGTAGCGCGCTAAGGTAGCTCCTAGAACAATGAGCGCACAGGGTAAAGCGGCACCCTTTAAGTAATCTAGGGTGTGTTGAACAATCGAGTGCAAAGGTAACGCCAAAAGCTTCGCCGAAAGTCCAAGAAGCAAGCTAATAACGATAGGACTGCGCGTAGTGATCCAAATACTGGTGGCGAGTGAGCGGTACCACTTTTTATCGGCTTCTTGATTCTCTGCAAACAGAGACGTTAGTGTGAATAGAATGAGACTATGAATCGAAACAATCACAAAGCCGGGCAGTAATACAGAGTCTCCAATCAGCGTTAGTAAAACCGGAATACCGATTAACACATTATTAGAAAAAGTTGCCGCTAGTGAAAGTAATTCGGTTTTTCGAAAAGAGGCTTTGAATACCGCTCGAAAATAAATATAGCTCAACACATACCAACCAATAACAGGAATGTAAAAGCTTAAAAGAAGGTTCGAGGAAATTGAAGACAGATCTTCGCTGTTGTAAATACTGGTGAACAGCAAGCAGGGGATAAATACCGTAAAGGTTAAGCGACTTAGTCCATCGAGAAATCCATCGTTGAATACATTAAAGCGTCGGCAGCAATAACCTAGGGCAATAATGCAAAGGATTGGAACTATGGCTAACAGGATCGTCGACATAAATTAAGTATACTTTTTTCGGTGGTCATAAAAAACCCCGAGCGGCGAACCGTTCGGGGTTTTTGAGTCGCTCATTAGAAAAGCAATTATTTCTTTTCTTTGCGCTCTTTGGCTTCTGCGATAACTTGCTCTGCCACGTTGTTAGGACATGGAGAGTAGTGTGCAAATTCCATTGAGAACTGACCACGACCAGAAGTCATAGTACGTAGGTGACCGATGTATCCGAACATTTCAGAAAGCGGTACTTCACCTTTAATACGTACACCAGTAGGACCTGCTTCTTGGCCACTGATCATGCCACGACGACGGTTTAAGTCACCGATAACGTCACCAACGTGATCTTCTGGAGTGAACACGTCAACTTTCATGATCGGCTCAAGAATTTGTGGTGAAGCTTTCGGAATTGATTGACGGAAAGCACCTTTAGCAGCGATTTCAAATGCAACCGCAGATGAGTCAACGGCGTGGTAAGCACCGTCCACTAAGGTAATTTGAACGTCAAGTACTGGGTAGCCAGCAAGAACACCTTCTTGCATCATACCTTTAAAGCCTTTCTCAATTGCCGGCCAGAATTCTTTTGGTACGTTACCACCAACAACTTTTGACTCGAAAGTAAAGCCGCTGTTTTGCTCGCCTGGCTCAATGATGTAGTCGATTTTACCGAACTGACCAGAACCACCTGATTGTTTCTTATGCGTGTAGCTATCTTCAACACGTTGAGTGATAGTTTCACGGTAAGCAACCTGTGGTTTACCTACGTCTAGTTCAACACCATGTGTACGCTTTAAGATGTCAACTTTGATGTCTAAGTGAAGTTCACCCATACCTTTAAGGATGGTTTCACCAGAATCTTGATCCGTTTCAACTTGGAATGAAGGATCTTCTGCAACCATTTTAGAAAGCGCAACACCTAGCTTCTCAGAAGCGCCTTTGTCACGAGGTGCAACCGCAATCGAGATAACTGGATCCGGGAATACCATTGGCTCAAGTGTACATGGGTTGTTTGGATCACATAAGGTGTGACCGGTTTGAACGTTCTTCATACCAACAACCGCAAGAATGTCACCCGCTTGCGCACCTTCTAACTCAGTACGTTGATCAGCGTGCATCTCTACCATACGGCCGATACGCTCAGTTTTACCAGTGAATGAGTTAAGAACGGTCATACCTTTAGTCATTTTACCTGAGTAAATACGGATAAAGGTTAACGCGCCGAAACGGTCATCCATAATTTTAAACGCTAACGCACGTAATGGCTCATCAACTGAAACGGTCGCTACTTCACCAGTTTCGTTACCTTCTTCGTCAGTCAACGGTTGTGGGTCAACTTCGGTTGGAGACGGTAAGTAGTCAACAACGGCGTCAAGAACGTTTTGAACACCTTTGTTTTTGAATGCTGAACCACAGAAAGTCGGGAAGAACGCTAAGTCACGAGTACCTTTACGGATACAACGCTTGATGTCTTCGATAGAAGGCTCTTCACCTTCTAAGTATTTTTCCATCAAGTCATCGTCTTGCTCAACCGCTGTTTCAACTAACATTTCACGGTATTCCGCAGCTTTGTCTTGCATGTCAGCTGGAATATCGATCACTTCGTAGTTTTCTGGAAGACCTGAGTCATCCCATACGTAAGCTTTTTGCTCAAGTACGTCGACAACGCCTTTGAAGTCGTCTTCGATACCGATTGGTAACGTCATTACTAATGGACGTGCCGCCAATACATCTTCTACTTGCTTAACAACGCGATAGAAGTCGGCACCCATACGGTCGAGTTTGTTTACGAAGATGATACGCGCAACTTCTGATTCGTTCGCATAACGCCAGTTGGTTTCTGATTGTGGCTCAACACCACCAGAACCACAGAATACGCCAACACCACCATCAAGTACTTTCAATGAACGGTAAACTTCAACGGTGAAGTCAACGTGTCCAGGAGTATCGATGATGTTAAGGCGGTGATCTTTCCAGAAACAGGTTGTCGCAGCTGACTGGATTGTAATTCCACGCTCGGCTTCCTGTTCCATGAAGTCAGTGGTTGATTCGCCGTCATGAACTTCACCGGTTTTATGAATTTTACCGGTAAGCTTCAAAATACGCTCGGTAGTGGTGGTTTTACCCGCGTCCACGTGAGCGAAAATGCCTATGTTTCTGTATTTAGATAAGTCAGCCATGTTTCTACTCTATGTTGCAATTAAAAAAATTGTTTAAAAATTAAACCTGTTTCGGGGCGTTAATCGCGAAAAGGCGCGCATTATACACTAGTTGTTTGCTAAGAGTTATCCCTTATTGAATAAATTTCGGCCAAAAGGCACGATTTATGAAGCAATCATCCGCACACAGCGAGTAGAAGATAAATGTCGGGTTGCATGGGGAGCATTCATTTGACGAGTTTACTTTGCTATTTATTTGATTTTACAGGGTTTATATTACGATTTGGCGATATAATCTTTTGTGGGTTGAAAAGCAAACTCAGCTTCAATATTGATGGAATTGGTGGTTGCGTGCCGCTTCAAGACGCTAAACAATCGCGATGCAAACTACCGCGCAAGCAAGAAACATTGAAGGAAAGTATCTTAGCCAGCATGAGCGGGTTTAAAGCGACTTTTATCAATGACATTGTTAAAATGCCTGCGAAGTTAATCTGTCAGCTAAGGTAATCTGTCGGCTAAACGATTGCGGCTTTAATGTGCCTCTGTGGGGTATCCATTTGTTTTCGGTGGCAGTCGATACTATAAAAGGGGCGATAAATAGTAAAAGGGGCGATAAACAGTCGTGATAGAGTATAAAGAAGAGGCTGTATGCTCGAGAAGCTTTGATATCCGTAGCATCGATACCTTGCAGCTGGGTGACACGCTGTTCGGTAACTTGTAGGTCAATACGTTACTCGAAACATAAATGACCCCCCGTATATGAAAAATATGGATAATCCGTCAGACAATTCGAACTCGACCAATCGAGGAGCAACAAGCTCGACTTCCTGCCGTGAGACCGCTGAAGCTAATGACAAAGCGAAAGAAACCGGTTCTAGCGAAGGTGCTAGCGCTTTCTTTAATGGTACTCATGTTAATGGTAACCATGTTAATAGCAACCATGTTAATAGTAATCATGCCATTCCCTATCGGAAAACCTTAGTTGCCTGGGGATTATGGCAACGTTTTAAGTATGAGGCATTTATTGCCCTAACCTTGGTGTTAGTTCCACGATTCTTTTTGCGCCAAGGCATGGTGGTCGATGTGCTCTTGATCATCATGATGGCCGTGGCCGCCTATTTTTCCTGGATTCGCCAAAAACACTTGGATCAATCGTATTTTGCCGGAAGAGCCTTATTTTGGCGGCTGATGCTGTTGGTCTGCGCTGTGACGGTTGGCCTTATGTCTTATCAACTATTGTCTCTTTAACTATTTAATCCTAGTTAAATGTTGATCATGTCTTAATGAATCGAGTAGACCTATAGTTGAGCGGTTGCACAGTAAGTTATTGATTTATAATAAAACAGTGCACGATAAATTAGCGTTATATGCGGTTGGCCAGTGCCTTTAGCTAATTGTCGGCGTTGTTCCGTTGACCTGTCCGCACAACCCCGTCAGATAAAGTCAGATTATGGCTTGCTTATAAATTGAACTTCTCATATAATAGCGCGCCCTCGTAGTAGGGACATGGATGAACCGCCGGTCACTAGTGGCTTTTAAGCCTGATTGGCGCGAGCAGATGCTCATCAAGGACAATCGAGCCTGATATGGGGTTCGAACTGGTAAAACTGCCGTTTCTCAATATTAGATTGAGAGGGCGGTTTTTGACATTTAAAAATTGACTAATTGGAGTGTCTTTGCGATGGCAAAGCAGCGTATTCGAATTCGACTAAAAGCTTTCGACCACAAGTTGATTGACCAGTCTACTGCAGAAATCGTGAACACTGCGAAGCGTACTGGTGCTCAGGTATGTGGACCTATTCCATTACCGACACGTAAAGAACGTTACACCGTTTTGATTTCACCGCACGTAAACAAAGACGCGCGTGATCAATACGAGATTCGTACTCACAAGCGATTGGTAGACATTGTAGAACCAACTGATAAAACTGTTGATGCATTAATGAAGCTGGATTTAGCAGCAGGCGTTGATGTGCAAATCAGCTTGTCATAAGTAGAAAGCAGTTAGTAACTGAAAGATTGATGACTAGAGATGTTGGCAAATCCAACGTCATTTAGAGGGCCGTAACATGACAATCGGAATCGTAGGCCGCAAATGCGGAATGACCCGAGTATTTACAGAGAATGGTGAATCTATTCCTGTAACTGTGGTTGAGGTAGAAGCTAATCGCATTACTCAGGTTAAGACACAAGAAACTGACGGCTACACTGCTGTTCAGGTGACTACGGGTAGTAAAAAAGCTTCTCGTGTAACTAAAGCTGCTGCAGGCCACTTCAAGAAAGCTGGTGTTGAAGCAGGTCGCGGATTATGGGAATTCCGCGTAGACGCAATTGATGGTCTTGAGCTTGGCGGAGAAATCAAAGTTGATATCTTCGAAGCTGGCCAAAAAGTTGACGTAACTGGTACCTCAAAAGGTAAAGGTTACGCCGGTACCATCAAGCGTTGGAACTTCCGTGGTCAAGACGCAACTCACGGTAACTCTATCTCTCACCGTGTTCCTGGTTCGATTGGTCAAAACCAAACGCCAGGTCGTGTTTTCAAAGGCAAAAAGATGTCTGGACACATGGGTGCTGAGCGAGTAACTACACAGACTCTAGAAGTCGTGCGAGTTGACGCTGAACGCAACATTATTTTAATCAAAGGCGCTGTTCCAGGTGCCGTTGGCGGCGATGTAATCGTTCGACCAGCAGTTAAGGTAGGCTAAGGGGAAGACGAATGGAAATTAATTTATCTGTTCCCGGCAATAACGCAAGTGGCGCTTTGCAAGTTTCTGAAACTGCTTTCGGCCGTGAGTTTAACGAAGCATTAGTTCACCAGGTTGTTGTTGCTTATATGGCTGCTTCACGTTCTGGTACTCGCGCTCAAAAAACTCGTGCTGAAGTAAGCGGTGGCGGTAAAAAGCCTTGGCGTCAAAAGGGTACTGGCCGCGCTCGTGCGGGTACTATCCGTAGCCCAATTTGGCGTGCCGGTGGTGTAACATTTGCTGCTAAGCCTCAAGATTACTCGCAAAAAGTAAATCGCAAAATGTATCGCGGTGCGATGCAAGCGATTTTGTCTGAGCTAGTACGTCAAGAGCGTTTGGTAGTGGTTGAAGAGTTTGCAGTATCTGCACCAAAAACCAAAGAATTAGTGAGCAAGCTTAAAGAGCTTGAGCTAAAAGACGTTTTAGTTGTGACCGAAGACGTTGAAGAGAATTTATATCTTGCAGCGCGTAACCTACATAAAGTAGACGTACGTGACCCGCAAGGTGTTGATCCTGTTAGCTTGATCGCTTACGACAAAGTCTTAATGACTGTTGGTGCGGTTAAGAAATTTGAGGAGATGCTAGGATGAACCAAGAACGTTTAGCAAAAGTGCTTTTGGCACCTCATATTTCTGAGAAAGCAACAGTGAACGCAGAAAACGGACAGTTCGTTTTCAAAGTTGCAAAAGATGCGAATAAGCTGGAAATCAAAAAAGCTGTTGAAGCCATGTTCGAAGTAGAAGTGGAATCAGTCAGCACACTTAACGTGAAAGGTAAAACTAAACGCGTTGGTGCGATGACCGGCCGTCGTAAGAATTGGAAAAAAGCCTACGTGTCTCTGAAAGAAGGTCAGGACATCGACTTTGTAGGCGCCGAATAAGCGAAGAGGTGAATTAAGATGGCTATCGTTAAAGCTAAACCAACTTCTGCAGGGCGTCGCTTTGTCGTTAAAGTGGTTAACCCTGATTTACACAAAGGCAAGCCACACGCCGCACTTCTAGATAAGAAGAGCAAGAAAGGTGGTCGTAACAATAATGGTCGTATTACGGTTCGTCACATTGGTGGCGGTCATCGTCAACACTACCGTTTAGTTGACTTTAAACGAAATAAAGATGGTATCCCAGCGACTGTAGAGCGTTTGGAATACGATCCTAACCGCAGTGCAAACATCGCTCTTGTTCTTTATAAAGATGGTGAGCGTCGTTATATCATTGCACCTAAAGGCCTGCAGGCAGGTGACCAGGTAATTTCTGGCGACCATGCTCCAATTAAAGCAGGTAACACTTTACCAATGCGTAATATCCCAGTTGGTTCAACCGTTCATTGTGTTGAAATGAAACCGGGTAAAGGCGCGCAAATCGCTCGAAGTGCTGGTACTTACGTGCAAATCGTTGCTCGTGATGGCGCTTATGTGACCTTACGTTTACGCTCTGGCGAAATGCGTAAAGTTCTAGCGGATTGCCGTGCAACTGTTGGTGAAGTTGGTAACGCCGAACATATGCTACGTTCACTGGGTAAAGCCGGTGCATCACGTTGGCGTGGAGTTCGTCCTACTGTTCGAGGCGTTGCTATGAACCCAGTCGACCATCCACACGGTGGTGGTGAGGGACGTACCTCAGGTGGCCGTCATCCTGTAACTCCATGGGGTGTACCAACTAAGGGCAAGAAGACTCGTAGTAACAAACGTACCGACAAACTAATCGTTCGTCGTCGTAATAAGAAATAACAGAGGGTAGAACTGTGCCACGTTCACTAAAGAAAGGCCCATTTATCGACCTTCATTTAATGAAGAAAGTCGACGAGGCTCTTGAAAGTAACAGTAAGAAGCCAATTAAAACTTGGTCTCGCCGCTCAATGGTTTCTCCAGAAATGGTAGGCCTTACCATCGCGGTTCACAATGGTCGTCAACATGTGCCTGTTTTCGTTACCGAAGACATGGTAGGTCACAAGTTAGGTGAGTTTGCACCAACTCGTACTTACAAAGGCCATGTTGCTGATAAATCATCGAAGCGATAAGGCGGAGGTCATCATGGAAACTCAAGCAGTTTTAAGACATGCTCGCATCTCTGCTCAAAAAGCACGTTTGGTTGCTGATCAAATTCGTGGTTTACCAGTAGAAAGAGCATTACAAATTCTCCAATTCAGCCCCAAGAAAGCCGCTGGCTTAATGAAGAAAGTCTTGGAGTCTGCCATCGCAAATGCCGAGCATAACGACGGTGCTGATATTGACGAATTAACAGTTTCAACCGTTTTCGTTGACGAAGGCCCAACGCTTAAGCGTATTAAACCGCGAGCGAAAGGCAGAGCTGACCGCATTTTTAAGCGTTCATGCCACATCACCGTCAAAGTCGCGGAAAAGTAGGAGATAGGTAATGGGTCAAAAAGTACATCCAACCGGCATCCGTTTAGGGATTGTTAAGCAGCACAATGCAACTTGGTATGCCGAGCGTGGAGATTACGCCGATAACCTGGAAAGCGATATTCAGATTCGTAACTGGTTAAAGAAAGAATTAGCATCTGCGTCAGTTTCTCGCATTGAAATTGAGCGTCCAGCTAAAGCTTTACGCGTTACGATTCACACAGCTCGCCCTGGTATTGTGATTGGTAAGAAAGGTGAAGACATTGAGAAGCTTCGTAAGAAGTTATCAAACCTTACTGGCCTTGCTACTCAAGTTAATATCGAGCAAGTTCGTAAGCCAGAATTAGACGCGCAATTAGTCGGTGACAGCGTCGCTCAGCAGTTGGAACGTCGTGTTATGTTCCGTCGTGCAATGAAGCGTGCTGTTCAAAACTCAATGCGTTTAGGCGCTGGCGGTATCAAAATTCAAGTTTCTGGTCGTTTAGGCGGCGCAGAGATTGCACGTACCGAGTGGTACCGTGAAGGTCGTGTACCTTTGCACACACTACGTGCTGATATCGACTATGCAACAGCCGAAGCTCACACTACTTACGGTGTAATTGGTGTGAAAGTATGGATCTTCAAGGGCGAAGTTTTAGGTGGTGAAGAGCAACAGACAGAAGTCGAAGCTCCAGCTCCTAAAAAGAAAGGCCCCCGTGCTAAGAAGAAGTAGGGGTATCGACCATGTTATTACCAAAAAGAACGAAGTTCCGTAAGGTTCAGAAAGGTCGTAACCGCGGTGTTGCGATTGCCGGCGGTAAAGTTAGTTTCGGTGAGTTTGGCTTAAAAGCTACTACTCGCGGTCGTTTAACTTCTCGTCAAATCGAAGCGGCACGTCGTGCTATGACTCGTCATATGAAACGTGCGGGAAAAGTATACATTCGGGTATTTCCAGACAAGCCAATTACTCAGAAGCCATTAGAAGTACGTATGGGTAAAGGTAAAGGTAGTGTGGAGTACTGGGTAGCTCAAATTCAGCCAGGTCGTGTTTTATACGAGGTTGAAGGGGTACCTGAAGCGCTGGCGCGTGAAGCATTCCAATTAGCGGCTGCTAAGTTGCCAGTAAGAACCACCTTTGTAACTCGGACGGTAATGTAATGAAAGCAACTGATTTACGTGAAAAAAGCGTTGATGAGCTGAATGCAGAGCTAATCGAGCTAAGCAAAGAACAGTTCAATCTGCGTATGCAGCATGCAACTGGCCAGCTGAACCAAACTCATCAGCTGAAGCAGGTACGCCGAAACATCGCGCGTGTTAAAACTGTACTTAACCAGAAGGCAGATTCGTAATGAGCGAGCAAGCAACTGTAAAGCGCACTCTCCTTGGTAAAGTAGTGAGTGACAAGATGGATAAAACCATCACTGTGCTAATCGAGCGCCAGGTAAAGCATCCTTTGTACGGAAAATTTATTAAGCGTTCTACAAAAGTACATGCTCATGATGAGAACAACGAGTGCAACATGGGTGATCTTGTAAGAGTGGTTGAGAGCCGTCCTCTTTCAAAATCAAAAACCTGGCAACTTGTTGAGATTGTCGAAAAAGCAAACTAATTGACTGAGTCACAGCTAAAGGCTGTGACTTAACGATAATTTTAATGTATACTCCCGCGTCCTTTTTGCCGGACTATCGGTAAATGTGCGGGTTGAATGCGGAGATAACCGATGATCCAGATGCAATCGATGCTTGATGTGGCTGATAATAGTGGTGCGCGTCAAGTAATGTGTATAAAGGTCTTGGGAGGATCGCACCGACGTTACGCCCACATTGGTGACGTAATTAAGGTGAGCGTGAAAGAAGCGATTCCACGCGGAAAAGTTAAGAAAGGTGACATCGTGAACGCAGTTGTAGTGCGTACTCGTAAAGGTGTTCGCCGTCCTGACGGTTCCATTATTCGTTTCGACGGTAACGCAGCGGTTCTTCTTAACAATAACTTGCAGCCGATTGGTACTCGTATTTTCGGACCTGTTACTCGTGAATTACGTGGTGACAAGTTCATGAAGATCGTATCACTGGCTCCTGAAGTGCTATAAGGAGACTTGAGGCATGCGTAAGATCAAAAGCGGCGATGAAGTCATTGTAATCGCAGGCAAAAGTAAAGGTCAGCGTGGCAAAGTCACTAAGATTCTTGTTGAACACGATAAAGTTATCGTGGAAGGCGCGAACTTAGTGAAAAAACACCAGCGCGCCAATCCTCAAGCAGGTATTGAAGGCGGCATTATTGAGAAAGAAGCTCCGCTTCACATCTCAAATATTGCGATTTTCAATGCGGCTACTGGTAAGGCTGATCGTGTTGGTATCAAAACGCTAGAAGATGGCGCGAAAGTTCGCGTATTCAAGTCTTCTGGTGAACAGATTGATATTTAATCTAATTTGGTGAATTAAAGATGGCGAAACTGCACGACTTATACAAAGACAATGTAGTCAAGCAACTTCAAGAGAAGTTCGACTACAAATCTGTCATGCAAGTCCCACGCATTACAAAGATCACATTGAACATGGGTCTGGGTGAAGCGGTTGGCGACAAGAAAGTTATCGAACATGCAATGAGCGATATGACCGCAATCTCAGGCCAAAAGCCGGTAGTTACCCGAGCTCGAAAGTCTGTTGCAGGTTTTAAAATCCGTGAAGGATATCCCATTGGATGTAAAGTAACATTGCGTGGCGAAAAAATGTGGGAATTCTTCGAGCGATTGATTTCTATTGCTATTCCTCGTATCCGTGACTTCCGTGGCTTGAACCCTAAGTCATTTGACGGACGTGGAAACTACTCTTTAGGAATTAAAGAGCAAATCGTATTCCCAGAAATCGACTACGATAAAGTCGATAAAGTGCGTGGTTTAGATATTACTATCACAACCACTGCGGAATCTAACGAAGAAGCTCGAGCGTTATTAGACGCCTTTAACTTCCCTTTAAAGAGTTAAGGAACGAGAAATGGCTAAAGTATCAATGATTCAGCGCGAGAAAAAGCGTGCTCGCACCGTTGCGAAATACGCTGAAAAACGTGCAGAGTTAAAAGCGATTATCCGTGATCCCAAAGCTAGTGAAGACGAGAAATGGGAAGCGCAACTTCAATTACAAAAGTTGCCTCGTAATGCGAGTCCTGTACGTCAACACAATCGATGCCGAGTTACTGGGCGTCCTCATGGCTACTTACGTAAGTTCGGCTTGTGCCGTAACAAATTACGTGAGCATGCAATGAAAGGCGATGTTCCAGGCTTGGTTAAAGCTAGCTGGTAATTCTTGGGAGAATCGTCATGAGTTTGCAAGATCCAATTGCCGATTTATTGACCCGTGTTCGTAACGGTCAAATGGCAGGCAAAAAATCAGTAAATATGCCGTCTTCTAAGCAAAAAGTTAACGTTTGTAACGTGCTTAAAGAAGAAGGTTATATCCTTGACTACTCTGTTTCAGAAGAAGAAGGTAACAAGCGCACTTTGTCAGTACAGTTAAAGTACTATCAAGGTCGTCCAGTTATCGACGTCTTGAAGCGAGTTAGTCGTCCAGGTTTACGCATTTATAAGAAAGTAGATGAGCTTCCTAAAGTGGAAGGCGGTCTTGGTATCGCAATCATCTCTACTTCTAAAGGTGTAATGACAGATAAAGCTGCACGCGCTGCCGGTTTCGGTGGTGAAGTGATCTGCACCGTAAGTTAAGGAGTAGTATCATGTCTCGAGTAGCTAAAAATCCTGTAACTATCCCTTCTGGTGTCACTGTAACTATCAGTGGTCAAGAAGTTACTGTCAAAGGCAGTAAAGGTGAGTTAAAAAGAACAGTACACGATGCTGTTGAAGTTAAACAAGATGACAACCTACTAACTTTTGCTCCTCGCGAAGGTGTTGCTAATGCAAGTGCATTTGCTGGAACTATGCGTTCTTTAATTAACGGCATGGTTATCGGTGTAAGCGACGGCTTTGAGAAGAAATTGCAGCTGGTTGGTGTTGGTTACCGTGCGCAAGCAAAAGGTAAAACATTAAGCCTGACCCTAGGTTTTTCGCATCCTGTTGATTACGAAGTACCAGAGGGTATTACTGTTGAAACTCCGTCAAATACTGACGTAGTTGTCAAGGGCGCCGACAAGCAATTAGTCGGTCAAGTTGCAGCGAATATTCGCGCGTATCGTCCGCCAGAGCCTTATAAAGGTAAAGGTGTTCGTTATGCTGATGAGCATATTCGTCGTAAAGAAGCGAAGAAAAAGTAGGGCGTCGTCATGAGTAAGAAGCAAGCAAGAATTCGTCGCGCCGCTTCTGGGCGCTATCACATGAAAGAGCTTGGTGTAAACCGCTTAGTAGTCAACCGTACTGCTCAGCATATTTACGCTCAAGTAATTTCTGCAGAAGATGGACGTGTTTTGGCTGCTGCCTCATCACTTGAGAAAGCAGTTAAAAGCGAACTTAAAAGTACTGGAAACGTTGATGCAGCGAAGAAAGTCGGTAATTTAGTTGCTGAAAGAGCACTAGAAGCTGGCGTATTGAATGTTGCGTTTGATCGTTCCGGTTTTAAATACCATGGTCGAGTTAAAGCATTGGCGGATGCGGCTCGAGAGAAAGGTCTCCAGTTTTAAGGGTTGAATGATGGCTAGACAAGAAGTGAACAACACCGAAGGTCTGGTGGAAAAATTAGTCAACGTTAACCGTGTCGCCAAAGTGGTTAAAGGTGGTCGTATTTTCTCTTTCACCGCTTTAACTGTTGTCGGCGATGGTAAAGGTAAGGTTGGCTTTGGTCGCGGTAAAGCCCGCGAAGTTCCAGCAGCGATTCAAAAGGCGATGGAGCAAGCTCGTCGCAATATGGTCCAGGTCGAACTAAAAGACGGACACACGTTACAGCATCCTATAAATGCTGCTCACGGTGCCTCTAAAGTGTTCATGCAGCCTGCATCTGAAGGTACTGGTATTATTGCCGGTGGTGCGATGCGTGCTGTATTCGAAGTACTTGGTGTACAGAATGTACTGGCAAAGAGTAACGGTTCTACTAATCCGATTAACATTGTCCGCGCGACAATCAAAGGTTTAGCGAACATGGCTACTCCAGAGTCGGTCGCCGCTAAGCGTGGCAAAACTGTAGAAGATATTCTGGAGTAGTGTCATGGCGAATAAAACATTTAAAGTAACGCAAACGCGTTCTAGCATTGGCCGCTTAAAGGCGCATAAAGCGTGTTTAGCAGGCTTGGGTTTACGCAAGATCGGCCACACTGTTGAAGTTTTGGATACTCCAGAAAATCGCGGTATGGCAAATAAGGTCTACTACATGGTAAGCGTGGAGGACTAAAATGCGATTAAATACTCTTAGCCCAGCTGACGGCGCGAAAAAATCTCGCAAACGTGTTGGTCGTGGTATCGGTAGTACTTTAGGTAAAACCGGTGGTCGTGGTCATAAAGGTTTGAAGTCGCGCTCTGGCGGTAAAGTTAAGGCAGGTTTTGAAGGCGGTCAAATGCCTTTGAAACAACGTCTACCAAAGTTCGGTTTTACTTCTCGTAAATCTTTGGTGTCAGCAGAAGTTCGTCTTTCTGAGCTGAACAAAGTTGAAGGTGAAGTTGTTGATATGTTGAGCTTGAAAGCGGCTGGCGTAATCAATAACAGCATCGAAAACGTGAAAGTAATGCTGTCTGGTGAAATTAAAAAATCTGTTACTGTAGCGGCTGGTATCCGTGTATCTAAAGGTGCAAAGGAAGCCATCGAAGCTGCAGGCGGAAAGGTTGAAAGCTAATGGCCAAAGGTCCTGCTCTCTCAAGCAATAGCGGAATGTCCGAGCTAAAACAGCGTTTGCTGTTTTTGCTCGGCGCTCTTATTGTGTTTCGTATTGGTTCTTTCGTACCGGTTCCTGGCATTGACTCAAGTGTTTTGCAGCAAATGCTAGAACAACAATCAGGTAACTTATTGGCAATGTTCAATATGTTTTCTGGTGGTGCATTAGAAAGAGCCAGTGTTTTTGCGTTAGGGATTATGCCCTACATCTCTGCCTCGATTATTATACAAATCATGGGCTTTGTAGATGACCGCATGAAACAGCTCAAGAAAGAAGGCGAAGCTGGACGTCGTAAGCTTAATCAATACACTCGTTATCTAACATTAGCCTTAGCGACAGTGCAAGCAATTGGTATTTCTATGAACTTACCAAATATGCTGCCTGGCATCGTGGCTAACCCTGGTTTCGCATTCTATTTTGGTGCGGTCGTTTCTTTGGTTACTGGCACCATGTTCTTGATGTGGTTAGGTGAGCAAATAACCGAACGAGGTATTGGTAACGGTATTTCAATGTTGATTTTCGCAGGCATCGTCGCCGGTCTTCCAAGTGCTATCGGAACGACTTTCGACCAAGCTTACAAAGGTGAAATCCATACCTTAGCGTTAATGGGTATCGCTGCGTTAATTATCATTGTTACGTTCTTTGTTGTGTGGGTTGAGCGTGGTCAACGTCGTATCGTTGTTAACTATGCGAAACGTCAACAAGGACGAAAAGTATTTGCTGCGCAAAGTAGCCATTTGCCATTAAAGGTGAACATGGCAGGCGTTATTCCAGCTATCTTTGCAACAGCAATCATCATGTTCCCAGGCTCTATCTTGCAATGGATCGGCCAGGGAAATGAAAGCTTGGGTTGGTTGCGTGACATCTCTGCTCAATTGCAACCAGGTAATCCCTTGTACATTCTACTCTACGCGGTAGGCATTATATTCTTCTGCTTCTTCTACACTGCTTTGACCATGAACCCTCGTGAGACAGCAGATAATCTGAAGAAGTCTGGAGCGTTTATTCCTGGAATTCGTCCTGGTGAGCAAACCTCCAAATACATTGACAAGGTTATGACGCGGCTTACTTTGGCGGGTGCACTTTATGTAACTATCGTGTGCTTGTTACCAGAGTTTCTAATCTTGTTTACTCAGGTGCCTTTCTACTTCGGTGGTACCTCATTGCTGATTATCGTTGTTGTTGTTATGGACTTTATGGCGCAAGTACAAAGCCATTTGATGTCTAGAAACTACGAGTCAGTTTTGAAAAAGGCGAATTTTAAGAATTATGGCGCTGCCGGTCAGATTCGGTAACGAATCGCGGTAAGCGAGAGACTTTTGGAGTAGGTTATGAAAGTTCGTGCTTCGGTAAAAAAGATTTGCCGTAACTGCAAAGTAATCCGTCGTCATGGTAGTGTTCGGGTTATTTGTGAAGACCCACGACACAAGCAGCGTCAGGGTTAATCGTAAGTTAAATTAAAAACTGGTTGATATATACCCGTTTTATGGCTATCCTATTGCGCCTTTTTGGCTAGGTTTAGCCGATTAAATTAAGTGGAGTTTGATTAAATGGCCCGTATAGCTGGCATTAACATTCCTGTACATAAGCATGCTGAAGTTGCCTTAACGGCAATTTACGGTGTCGGCCGCCCACGCGCTTTGAAAATTTGTGAAGCCGCGGGAATCGAGCCTAGTGTTAAAATTAAAGATCTTGACGAAGCCCAAATTGAAACTTTGCGTTCAGAAGTGGCCAAGTTCACTGTAGAAGGTGACTTACGTCGAGAAGTGAGTATGAACATTAAACGTTTGATGGACCTTGGTTGTTTCCGTGGTATTCGTCATCGTCGTGGTCTTCCAGTGCGTGGTCAACGTACTAAGACTAATGCGCGTACTCGTAAAGGCCCTCGTAAGCCTATTAAAAACTAACGCTAGGATTTGAATTATGGCTAAGACACCTACTAAGGCCCGTAAAAAGGTCAAAAAGCATGTAGTTGATGGCATGGCTCATATCCATGCCTCATTTAATAACACCATTGTAACTGTCACCGATCGTCAAGGTAATGCTCTAGCTTGGGCAACTGCAGGCGGTTCTGGTTTCCGTGGTTCTCGTAAATCTACACCCTTTGCTGCGCAAGTAGCCGCTGACCGAGTCGCGACTATGATCAAAGAAATGGGAATGAAAAATCTTGAAGTATTCGTGAAAGGTCCTGGACCAGGTCGCGAATCAGCAGTTCGTGCCTTTGGCGCAGCTGGTTTCAAGATTACTAACATCACTGATGTTACCCCAATTCCGCACAATGGTTGTCGTCCGCCTAAAAAGCGACGCGTGTAATTACTAACGGAGACGAAAGATGGCTAGATATCGTGGTCCTAAGTTAAAACTTGCACGTCGTGAAGGCACAGATTTGATGCTGAAAAGCGGCGTTCGAGCAATTGAAAGCAAATGTAAGATCGACCAAACACCTGGACAACATGGAGCTAAGCGCCCACGTTTGTCTGATTACGGTGTGCAGTTACGTGAAAAACAAAAAGTACGTCGTATTTACGGTGTGTTAGAAAAGCAATTCCGTAACTACTACAAGCAAGCGGCACGTCTGAAAGGCGCTACTGGCGAAAACTTGTTGCAACTATTAGAATCTCGTCTTGATAACGTAGTTTATCGCATGGGATTTGGGGCAACTCGCGCTGAAGCACGTCAATTAGTCAGCCACAAATCGTTGATGGTTAATGGAGTGGTAGTAAACATTCCGTCTTACCAAGTTAAACCTGAAGACGTAATCACTATTCGTGAGAAGTCTAAAGGGCAGGCTCGAATTAAAGCTGCTTTAGAATTAGCTGCTCAAAGAGACAAGCCTACCTGGGTTGAAGTTGATGAGACGAAAATGGAAGGCACATTTAAAAGCGTTCCTGAGCGCAGTGACTTACCTTCAGAAATCAACGAAAATCTGATTGTGGAGCTGTACTCCAAGTAAAGCCTAATTCTTTAAAGAGGACAGGATTTGTATGGGTAATGTCAACGAATTTTTGACACCACGACAAATAAAAGTTGAGCAGATTAATGACAATCGCGCGAAAGTGGTTTTAGAACCATTTGAGCGCGGTTTTGGTCATACTTTGGGCAACTCTTTGCGTCGTATTTTGCTTTCGTCAATGCCAGGCGCAGCAGTAGTAGAAGTAGAGATCGACGGCGTGCTTCACGAATACACCACCATTGAGGGTGTGCAAGAAGACGTCATCGAAATCCTGTTAAACCTAAAAGGCTTAGCAGTGAGTTTGGAAGACAAAGACGAAGCTATTTTGACTTTGCAAAAAAGTGGTGAAGGAGACGTCACCGCTGCAGATATTGCAGGGTTATCAGGTGTTGAAATCATCAATCCTGAACACAAAATTGCAACATTGACCAAAAACGGTTCGATCGCTATGAATATTAAAGTAGCGAAAGGACGCGGATATGAGTCAGCTGCAAACCGTCACAGTGCTGAAGAAGATGCGCCAATTGGTCGTTTACAAGTTGACGCTTCATTCAGTCCAGTAAGACGAGTTTCTTACGTTGTAGAAGCAGCTCGTGTTGAGCAGCGAACTAACCTTGATAAGTTAGTACTTGAAATCGAAACTAATGGAACGATTGATCCAGAAGAAGCGATTCGTCGAAGTGCAACTATTCTTCAAGAGCAATTAGCTGCTTTCGTAGATTTAAAAGATGAGAAAGAGTCTGAGCCAGAAAGTCGAGAGCCAGAAATCGATCCTATCTTGTTGCGTCCAGTTGACGATTTAGAGTTAACTGTTCGTTCAGCGAACTGTTTGAAGACAGAAAATATTCATTACATTGGAGACTTAATCCAGCGTACTGAAGTTGAATTGCTTAAAACCCCGAACTTAGGTAAGAAGTCATTAACTGAGATTAAAGACGTTCTTGCTTCTCGTGGTTTATCACTAGGCATGCGTTTAGAAAACTGGCCTCCAGCGAGTTTACTAGACGACAAATAATTCGAGTTAATCGAATAGAAATCACCGACCCAAGGGTCGGTGATTTTGTTATATAAGAGAAACAAAATAAAGGCAGTACTATAGCAGGCTGCTTAAATTCAAGAGGTATTTACCATGCGTCATCGCAAAAGTGGACGTCAGTTGAACCGTAACAGTTCACATCGTCAAGCCATGTTCCGTAACATGTCTGTTTCTTTGTTCAAGCATCAAGTGATTAAAACGACTTTGCCAAAAGCAAAAGAGTTACGTCGAGTTGCTGAGCCGTTAATTACTTTAGCGAAAACAGATTCTGTAGCTAATCGTCGTTTAGCTTTCTCTAGAACTCGTTCTAAAGAAGCGGTTGGTATTTTATTCGAAGAATTAGGTCCTCGTTATCAAGATCGTCCTGGTGGTTACTTACGTATCATCAAAGCAGGTTTCCGTACTGGTGACAATGCTCCAATGGCGATTGTTGAATTAGTAGACCGTCCAGAAATCGAAGAAGAAGATATTGTAGAAGAAGTTGAAGAAACTGAAGAGTAATTCAAATTCTTATTTTTAAAGCCGGTCTTTGCACCGGCTTTTTTTATGTTTGTTAAAAATACCAAGTACTTAACAGTTTAACGGTTGCGAGATATTGGCGAATTGATTATATTGTGCGCTGCAATAAATGATGTTTGGAGTATTTATGCACAAGCTGTTACAAGACTTATGGGATGATTATTTAACGTTAACGCCAGATGCGAAAAGAATACATGATCTTTTTGCCAAAAACGGTGAAACCATAGTAAATGATCACATTGCTTTGAGAACGTTTAATAAAGGCGCTCTGTCTTTAGAAGCAATAAAGGATTATTTGGCTCAGTTCAATTATGAAGCCGTTGATGAGTACCATTTCGAAGAAAAGAAATTGAGAGCTTATCATTTCGAAATTAAAAGTGATCTAGATGCTCCTAAAATATTTGTTAGTGAATTATTACTCGAGCAAATGCCTAAAGAAGTGATCGACATCTGTGAAGATTTGATCGCGGAAGCCGATAAAGTGATCGCAAAGGATGGTATCTCTTTACCAATGTTACCTTGGCGAACCATCTCTTCAAATGAGTATGAGACCTTATTAAAACATAGTGAATATGCGGCATGGCTTGCAACCTTTGGGTTAAGAGCAAACCACTTTACGGTTTCTGTTAACCATTTAACTCACTTGAGTACGCTTGAAGACGTTAATCAATTTGTTAAGTCGCATGACTTTTCATTGAACCAAAGCGGTGGTGAAGTAAAGGGCTCAGAAGAGGTATCGTTGAAACAGAGTTCAACAATGGCTAACTTTGTAAACTGGAAGTTTTCCGATCAGCCGCTAAAAATTCGTAGCTGTTTTTATGAGTTTGCTGAGCGATTTAATATTCCCGGTACGAATCAACAATACCGAGGATTCGTCGCAGCTTCGGCAGACAAGATATTCGAGTCGACTAACGTGGCAGCTTAGAACCTTGATATTTTGATACTCAAAAGAAAGGGCGGTGTGATACCGCCCTTTTTCATTTCAATGTGTTTTAAAACGATGAGCTAATTTTAAAACGGTGACTATTTAAAACCGAGACTATTTAATATTATTTAATTGTTCAAGTAACTTTTCTGCTCGCGCTTTGTAAGTTAGTGCTGCTTCATGAGTCGGGTTTATTTCTAAAACCTGTTCCCAAATAGTGATCGCCTTTTTGAGGTTCTGTTGGCGAAACTGCACAAAGGCCTCTCCATGCAGGTCTTCGCTAACGCTTGAAATGAACGCAGTATCATTGTCACTTTGCACATTGCTGGGTAACTTAGTTGCCATGGCAATATATTGATAGGCTTTCTGTCGGTCGTTACTTGTGTAATAGGCATTTCTTGCTTGATGCATTGAGTGTTGATACTTAAGGCTTTGGAAGCTGTTCTTAATGCGGCGTATCGAGGTTGCATCGGTCACTCGGTTAGACTCTAAAAGCCGATCTAGGTACTCTACGTACCCTTCTGTATTGGTATCATTCGCGTTACTTTTTAAGTTGCTTAACACTTGATTTAAGGTGTCACGATACGCCGCTCGGTTTGCTGACGTCATCGGTGTATTAACCAAATCTTCTAAAGCTTTTAGCGGATTTGATTGACTCAATGAGGCAATTTCTTTGAAGCTTGTATCGCCTGAAGCCAGTTGCTTTTTCAGTTTAGGAATACGCAGCTTTTGACCAACTCTTAAATTTTCTGGCTTGGTGATTTTATTGTACTTCGCTAATCCGTAAAACTCTAAGGAGTGCCCTAAATAGCGTTTAGCGAGCAGGCCGAATGTATCGCCTCTTTTTACGGTATAAGTAAATGCATCGTTGCCATAGCGCTTGGCAGGCGGCACTTTAATTTGAGCAATCAGTAATTTTGCGGTTGCATGATTTGGGTGGTCTTGCAGAACATTCATTAAAAGCTGCTCAGCATCATTCTCGCGACCTTGCTCGAGTAATCTAATGGCCGAATTAACTTGTTTCAATGCTTGTTCACTGGTGCCAGCGGAGCTAACAGGTGCTGGCGGCTGCTGATTGATCAGTGACTGGCATCCTGATAAGAAGACTGTAACAGCCAGTGTTAGTAGTGTCAGTTTACGCATTCTTTAAAACTCTTTGTTTTGCTCGATTCCATTCACGTTCTTTTTCAGTCGCTCGTTTATCGTGGAGCTTCTTACCTTTAGCTAAACCGATTTCAAGTTTGACTCGATTTTTTACCCAATAGAGCTTTAGTGCTGCAATGGTATACCCTTGTCGTTGATGGGCTCCAAATAATTTGGCAAGCTCTCGGTTGTGAAGCAATAGTTTTCGATAACGGGTTGGGTTGGGCGTAATATGGCTTGATACGGTTTGCAAAGGACTAATATGACAGCCGAGAAGCCAAGCTTCGCCATCTTTTAAAAAAATATAGCTGTCACTGAGATTAACTTTGCTTGCTCGCAAACTTTTAACCTCCCAGCCCTCTAATACCAGCCCCGCTTCAAAGGTATCTTCAATGAAGTAGTCGTGACGAGCTTTCTTATTTTGTACTATAACGTTGTCGGGCGTTTTCTTTTTCTTTGCCATGATTCAATCCTAATTCGCAGACGCTATTATAAGGCCCTAGACGCAAGGTATAAAGCGTGCACAGTGTAAAGCGATTGAAAAGTGGTAAAATAGTCCAAATATATATCCCCTACATACTTTTAAGTTGAGAGTTAGAATATGCCCTCTATTAACAAAACGTCCTTAGTTTCAGTACCGACAGAGACAATGTATCAGGTTGTAAACACCGTCTCAGCTTATCCTGAGTTTGTCGAAGGCTGCTCTGGCTCAAAGGTTTTAGAGGAATCAGAGACTAGAATGGTAGCTCAAATAGCGGTTGAAAAAGCGGGCTTTAGTCAAACTTTCACAACAGAAAATGAACTTGTGCCTAATCAAAGCATTCACCTGAACTTGGTTGATGGGCCTTTCAAGTTTTTACGTGGAGAGTGGCGTTTTGAAGCGCTAAACGACGATGCATGTAAAGTGATATTTAATCTGGAGTTTGAGTTTAAAAGTAAGTTGATGGGTATGGCCTTTAATGGTGCATTTAAGCAAGTCGCTGAATCAATGATGCAATCGTTTATTAATCGAGCAAAACAACTGAGTGAGCAGGGTTAGCTATGATCGTTGAAGTCATCTACGCCACTCCAGACGAGCAAGAAATTTTAATGGTAGATTTACCCGACGCTGCGACGGTTGAGTCAGCAATCGTCGCGTCCGGAGTCTTAAAAAAGTATCCTGAAATTGACTTACAGACCGCCAAAGTCGGTATCTTTTCAAAGGCTACAACCCTCGATCAGCCTCTACGAGAAAATGATAGAGTCGAAATTTACCGACCATTAATCGCCGACCCGAAAGAAGTCAGACGAAAAAAAGCCGAACAGAAAGCCAAAAAGACTTAAGGCGTCTTAACGGGTCTCAGTAGTAATCCGGTGGTTGATACTCGAAGGCTATAAGTTGCGGGTTGATCGGCTTTAATAAAGGTCGCTGAGCCATACTCTGCATCAAACAAATAGCTAAGCGTGCTGTATTGATTGCGAAATTTGACTAAATCAAGATAGCGTTCACTGGACAGAGAGTACACGGATGGCGGATAGCGTTGCACATCGGAAACGTTACGAAAGCGTCCTGATATTCGATTCAGATCATAGTGGGTGTGTAGGCCTAAATAATGGGCATAAGGACGCCATTTTAGAATGTCTGCATCCACTTGAACTTCATCTCCAGTCAACAAGAAACGTTGTTCTCGGCCATCTGCGAAGGTTAACGTGGCGTAGAATTCTCGGCCACTTTCAGGCTCAATTCGTAACCGTGCAATTTCTTCTTCTTTGGTGAGAGTCTCAAACCCTTGAATTCCGATTAAAACAAAGCTGGTTGTCAGAGCGAGCGGGACAAAAATTAATGATAAGACGAGTTTTCTCATTGCTCGCAACATCCGAACTCGCTTTATAGAACCTAGCGCTTGCCACAAGTAGGTAAAACCTAAACCAAAAAATAACAGGCTTAAGCCCATTAATACTGGAGTTTGGTAGCTTTCAACGGTTTCTATCATAAGGTCAGTGTATACCCACAGTTATTTTTTCTTTATCATCTGCGCAGTCTGGATGCTCGCAAACTTGTGTATCCCAGTCTACTATAGCCACAAGAATTTAGAAAATCACACGGTCAGAACAGGGAGGCCCGTTGTTTAGGCTACTATATTCGCTCATATTTCTGCTTGCGTTACCCATGGCTCTGATCAATTTGTATCTCAAGGGTCGACAGTATCCAAGTTATCGAACTCGCTGGAAAGAACATTTTAGCTTGTTTGAGATTCCACCTATTGAGAATTCGATATGGGTGCATGCGGTTTCAGTTGGTGAGTCACTTGCTGCTATACCGGTAATTAAGCGGTTGTTAAAAGAGTACCCTCAATATTCAATCATCGTAACTACGACTACTCCGACCGGTGCAGAGAGAGTGCAATCCTTGTTGGGGGATAGTGTCATTCATTTGTATTCTCCCTACGACTTACCTTGGGTGGTCAATCGATTTATTCGAAAAATCAAACCAAAGCTCACTATTATTATGGAAACAGAGCTTTGGCCAAACTTTATTCACTACAGTCGCAAACAAAAAGTTCCAGTGATTGTAATTAATGCGCGGCTCTCTGCACGCTCTGCTCACTCTTATGCGCGCTTACCGATTCCTACCAATCGCCTTTTGCTCGATCCTGTGACGCATTTGGCGTGTCAAAATGTAGCCGATGCGGAGCGCTTTAAACTTTTAGGAGCTGAAGATTACAAGGTGTCGGTGACCGGAAGCATTAAGTTTGATCTTCAACTTCCCAACAATATCGATACGAAAACACGCAAAATATTTGGTGATTGGGGAGCCAAACATTTTATTTTAGTCGCAGGCAGTACTCATGCTGGAGAGGACGAAATTATATTATCTGCATTTCGGCGGTTAATTGAACAAGGCATAGATGCGAAGCTGATAATTGTGCCGCGACACCCAGAGCGATTTGATTCTGTTTTTGAACTGATTGTTCAACGCGGTTTTTCGGTCTTTCGACGCAGTGACCGTCAGCGAGAGCTGCAAGACGAACAAGTGTTTCTGTGTGACTCTATGGGTGAGCTAATGTATTGCTATCACCATGGTGATTTGGCATTTATTGGCGGCAGTCTTATCGATAGAGGCGGGCATAACCCTTTAGAGCCAGCTGCTTTAGCGAAGCCCGTGATTACTGGACCCCATGTATTCAATTTCTCTGATGTCTTTCGAAGCATGCAACAAGCCGGCGCAGCAAGTATGGTTGAAGAGTCCAATTTGGTATCGGTGCTGATTGAATTGAGTCAAGACTCAAAACGATGCAAAAAAATGGGCGTCGCTGGTAAAGCCGTGGTCGAAGCCAATCGTGGTGCCGTTAGCCGAACGGTTAAACTGCTTCATAAATATTTGAAGTAAAAAAAGGAAGCGAATGCTTCCTTTTTTCACACCCTATAATGGTTTATTTCAACAACTCATTCACTTGACGTAAGTCTTGCTCGGTTAAGGTTCCGGCCGCTTGCTTAAGTTTGAGAGTGTTTAAAATGTAGTCATAGCGAGCTCGCGCTAGGTTTTGTTTAGCGTTGTATAAAACACGAGTGCTGTTTAGTACATCTACGATGGTACGAGTACCGACTTCGAATCCTGCTTGTGTTGCTTCGAGTGCCGCCTGACTAGAAACGGTCGACTGCTGCAACGCTTTAACAGAACTGATGGAAGCTTGAATACCCAAAAACGCACTCTTTGTTTGACGAACGGCTGAGCGGTAAGCACTTTCCATATTGTGTACGGCTTGTTGGAATAAATGCTGAGCTTCTCTGACTTTAGACTGAGTCTCTCCTCCAGAGTAAATCGGAAGATTTAGTCGCAATGTCAATGAGGTGCGTTGGTTTTCTGTATCGATATCTTTGAACTCGTCGGTGTTGTCAGTATCTCGATAACTACCAATCAACGATAGGTTGGGGTAGTGTTCCGCAAAATTAACCTTAATGGTTTGCTGAGCAATGTCTTTATCAATCTTTCTCGCGCTTAAGGTTAAGTTCTTCTCTTCAGCGGTTTTAATCCATTCATCAACATTCACTGGCTCAGGAGAACGCAATTCAAACTTCGCTTGCAGTGGAGATAACGAGGCATAATATTCATTAGTGATTTCTCGAAGCGATTCTTTAGTATTATCCAAGGTGTTTTGAGCGCGAATATTATCCGCAACGGCTTGGTCATAGCGAGCTTGTGCTTCGTGCACGTCGGTAATGGCAATCAATCCAACTTCAAATTTTTGATTCGTTTGCTCTAGCTCTTGCTGAATCGCTTTCATTTCTGCGCTAGAAAAATCTAAGCCGTCTTGAGCCGCTAACACATTAAAATAGGCTTCTGCTACTCGTACGATCAAAGTTTGTTTCTGCGCTTCGTGATCAGCACCCGCTTTCAGCGCTTGCTTTTCTCGAATATCAAGACCAACCCATGCTCGGTGATCATAGATAACTTGGGTTAAAGAGACCGCCACTGTGTTTTCTGTGTCTTCAGTTTCGTAAGGGAATAGTTGTTGCAGTGGCTCTGAATAGCCAATCCCTTCGCTTTGAATTTTCGCGTAGTCTAGGTTTGCAGATAACTTAGGCAACAAAGCTGAAAAGCTTTGGTCGACACGCTCCTCAGTCGCTTTCAACCCCGTTTCACTGGCCAAAAGTGTCGGGTCGTTACGAAGCGCTTGCTGATAAATTTCCCATAAGTTGGTTTCTGCGGAGACTGGTTGCCAAATGGATACCAATGTCAGGCTGGTAGCCGCTAGCCATGATAGTTTGTTCTTCAAGGTGTTATCCCCGTGGTTTTGACGTTTTGTTTGAATAAAAAAATCAGTTTTCAATATATTTCCGAATATGACGTCTACTGTAGCAAAAAGGTTGTCATGGTTTCTTGTCTAATTGTAAACGAATGTTGTTTAACACCTCTAGAATATAAAGTCTTCGAGAGGTGTTTCTAGCTTGATTAAGGGAGTGGACATTTCGAACAACCGCTCTCGAGTTACTTCACCTGTCGAGTTTTTACGATAAATATAGGCGTATTGGTTCTCAAGCTCACCGTGAACGCAAAACAAACGCCCACTCGTGGAAAGTTTCTCAAGAAGCCTCATGGGTGAAAAGTTGATTGCGGGTGAGCATACAATGGCCGAATAGCGATCGTTTGGAAGCCAGTCTTGATGAACAGTCTCATGATGGTAGGTAACATTAGAAATACCAAGCTGTTGCAAACGCTGTTGAGCTTCATCGATAAACTCTGGAAACGTATCTAGTGTGTTAACCGAACGCGCCAGTTTCGCGAGCAATGCCGTGGTAAATCCGCTACCAGTACCAATTTCAAGTACGCTGGATGACTCCGACAGCTCAAGTGCCTGTAACATTCGAGCATCTTCGCGCGGAGCGTACATGCTTTGATGATGGGCAAGCGGTATAGAAAAGTCTGCAAATGCCAAGTTTCGAAAGGCTTCGGGAACGAACAATTCGCGTGGTATTACTGACATTAGGTTAAGAATGCTCGAGTCGAAAACATTCCACGGCCGTATTTGTTGTTCTATCATGTGAAACTGAGCTTTGTCTTTATTCATGGTATAAACGACATCCTTAGCCAAGTAGTTGGATAATTGTAAAGCATTTTTGGCCTTTTTGGGGCAATTTACTGAACATTCATCCACTCTGAAACGGATGTTTGTGCGAAGGGATGCGGCGTTTTTATTGCTGAATCTGAGACTGGATGACATTGACGTGTTTTCGGCGTCATGGCGAGATTCGATTAACCTGTAAGCAGAGATAATTATGAAATTTTGGATAACGGCGAAGCGCGTCTTGTTCCAAGGCTTTTTCAAAATCGAAGAGTTGACCATTGATCATGAGGCATTTTCCGGCGAGCGACTACAAAATGTTCGCCGAGAAGTGTTCAAGCGTGGCGAAGCTGTGGGGGTTTTATTGATGGATCGCACATCTCGAGAATTGATAATGGTTGAGCAGTTTCGCGTCGGAGCTGCTGTTGCAGGGGAGGAAAACCCCTGGTTATTGGAATTAGTCGCAGGCATCGTTGAGCCAGGTGAAACGTTAGAAGACGTTGCAAGCCGAGAGTGTTTCGAAGAAACCGGGTGTACACCGTTTGAGCTGTTCCCGATACATAGCTATTGGTCGAGTCCGGGGGGGAGTGATGAGAAAATACACCTGTACGGAGCTTACACGGATGCAAGCGATGCGCTTGAGCATGCGGGGCTTGAAAGCGAACATGAGGATATTCGTGTGGTTAAGGTCTCTTGGGAGCGGGCTTTTGAATGGTTGCAGGCGGGCAAGTTGAACAATGCCATGACATTGATTGGGATTCAGTGGCTTATGTTAAATAGTTCACATCTTATTGCTGAAAATCGTGGAAAAGTGTGAATTTCGCAGCTTCGATTCTAAAATAAAGTATGGTGTTTCAAGTTTTTAGCAAGTAGTCTAGGACGCTATGAGTGTAGTTAAGCGAAAATACATCCCTGATTTATCGGGTTATATGGCTCAGTGCGAGTTGAACTATGCGTTGGTCATGCGATGCATGCAAGCGCTCGATAACCCATCGGTGTTTAAAGAAATACAGGCTAAATTCCGACCCAATCGTTCTCTTTCAAGCCGAGAGAATACCAGTGTCGTCAAGAGCCGTGTGAGCAATAATACCGAGGTGGATGAACTTCAGACCGGAGACTCTCAGACTGAAGATCCTCAGATCGTTGAGCCTTTGTTGGTAACGATCATTGATGAGGCTCGTTATACCACAACGGTCAAATTGAAGTTAAACTTGTCAGAAAGCTCTTGGGTAGACGATATTTGCTTAACGGTGAGACTTTACCATGATGCGCAGATGGCAGAAGTGATTGAAGACAATCGCAACTATACACCGAAACCCAATAATCGATATCCGACTCAGGTGCGTCATTATCGAGACGATAAAATGCAGCGAAATACATTGTTGCGGCAGTTCTTGAATTATTGTTTCAGTGATTCGAGCCATAAAATATGCCGACCGGTCATTACGGCTTCTTAATGAACTTTAACCAATAAAGTTAGATTTCGGAGAGGCAATATGGGAGTTGCTTTTTATCTAAGTTAGAAATGAAAGCGTCTTTGGGTAGAGTAGAAAGCGTCTTAGATAAAAAGAATAAGTCCTAGGTAAAAAGAAAGAGCCGCTAGATTTTTAAGATAGAATTTAGCGCGAATTAAATTCCAAATTTAGAAAGCGTTAGTTTGTTGAGAAATTGAATGAGTGATTTCAGCGAAAAGCAAATCCATCCTAATAGTCGAGACTGTTTGCGAATTATTCAGCTTACAGATACGCATATTTTTGCTGAGAACGCAGGAAAATTATTAGGACTGAATACTCGAGAAAGTTTTGAAGCGGTTTTAGCGAGACTCATGAAAGAAGAGATAGCGCCCGATTTGATTCTCGCAACCGGCGATCTCTCTCAAGACGCATCAGAGGAATCGTACCAGTACCTATTAGAAAAACTTCAGCCTTTGAACATTCCTTGCTTTTGGATCCCCGGTAATCATGATAAACCGGAGGTGATGCAAAAGATTTTGAATCACGGCAATATGATGTTCGAACCGCATATTGTTGCTGGAAACTGGCAAATTGTTATGCTCGATTCGTCGGTACCAGGTAAAGTTTATGGAAACATCTCAGAGCCGCAGCTCGACTTTTTACAACAGCGTATAAGCAATAATCAGCAGCGACATTCGCTGGTTGTGATGCATCATCAACCGGTCGCCGTTGGGAGTCAGTGGTTAGATGGACTGGGCATCAAAAATGCCCCTGAACTGTTTAATGCGGTTGCCTCGAATGATAAAGAAACCTGTTTCTTATGGGGGCATGTCCACCAAGATTTTGTCGGTGAACAAGCGGGAGTGCAATTGATTTCGACCCCATCAACCTGCGTTCAGTTTAAGCCTGGCTCGACCGAGTTCTCTGCCGGTGACGAAGCGCCGGGTTATCGTTACTTAACGCTTTATCCAGACGGGCGGGTAGACAGTGTTTTACATCGTATTCATGACATTGCTTTCACCGTCGATTATTCAATTAAGGGCTATTAATAGCGGTCTTTGATAGCCCCTCAATCGATAAGTTATGATAGAGCTGTTTAAAATATGCTCGCCTATTGTCGATTATCTAATCAATTCGCACCGCAATCTGCAGTTATCCGCAATTGAGCACACAGAAAGACTTGCCAACTCGAAATGAAATCGCCAACATTAGGCGCTAGACCTAGTTAAGAATAAGCCAATCAATATGAGTCAATATACAGCCGATTCCATTGAAGTTTTAAACGGTTTAGAACCGGTTAAAAAGCGACCTGGAATGTACACAGACACCGCCCGACCCAATCACTTGGGCCAAGAGGTTATCGATAACAGTGTCGATGAAGCACTGGCAGGTCACTGTAAGGTCATTCATATTTCTATCGAAAAAGATGGCTCCATGTCAGTGGCTGATGATGGCCGTGGCATGCCTACCGATATTCATCCCGAAGAGGGGATTCCCGGCGTCGAGCTGATTTTGACCAAGTTGCATGCCGGCGGAAAGTTCTCAAACAAGAACTACCAGTTTTCGGGCGGCTTACATGGTGTTGGGATTAGTGTTGTTAATGCGTTATCTAAGCGTGTTGAAGTTCGCGTAAGACGTGATGGCGTCGAGCAAATGATGGCGTTTGAGCATGGCGACAAGGCCTCTGATTTAAAAGTTATCGGTGAAGTTGGTAAGCGCAATACGGGCACAACCGTCACTTTTTGGCCTGATCCTAAGTATTTTGATTCGGCAAAGTTTTCAGTTCCTCGCTTAAAGCATTTATTGAAAGCCAAAGCGGTTTTGTGTCCAGGCTTAAAAGTTAAGCTGAGTGACAATATCAATGGCGAAACATTCGAATGGTTTTATGAGAATGGTTTAACTGACTATGTCGCAGCGTCAGCCGAAGGCTTTGAGACTTTGCCTGAAGAGCCCTTTGTCGGAAGCTTTTCGAGCCAGTCTGAAGCCGTTGATTGGGCATTGCATTGGTTACCCGAAGGTGGCGAGATGCTGGCCGAAAGCTACGTCAACCTGATACCTACGGCGCTGGGTGGTACGCACGTTAATGGCTTAAGAACCGGATTACTCGAAGCGATGCGCGAGTTTTGCGAGTTCCGAAATTTGTTGCCTCGTGGTGTGAAATTAGCGCCGGAAGATGTGTGGGACCGCTTAAGTTACGTCTTATCGGTGAAACTGGAAGATCCGCAGTTTAGCGGGCAAACGAAAGAGCGACTTTCGTCTCGACAATGTGCCGCCTTTGTTTCTGGCGTGGTCAAAGATGCTTTCAGTTTGTGGTTGAACCAGCACGCAGATTTGGGTGACAAGTTGGCGGAGCTGGCAATCAGCAATGCGCACAAACGTTTACGAGCAGGAAAAAAAGTTGCGCGTAAGAAAGTCACTTCTGGTCCTGCATTACCTGGAAAACTCGCCGACTGTATTGGCCAAGAGCCCATGAACTCTGAATTATTTTTAGTTGAGGGAGATTCAGCGGGAGGTAGTGCAAAACAAGCTCGAGATAAAGATTATCAGGCCATTATGCCGCTACGCGGGAAAATATTGAACACCTGGGAGGTTGATGCCCACGATATTTTAGCGTCGCAAGAGGTCCACGATATTTCGGTGGCGATAGGCTTAGATCCAAATTCCGACGATTTAAGCAAGTTACGCTACGGTAAGGTCTGTATTTTGGCCGATGCTGACTCAGATGGATTGCATATTGCAACCTTGTTATGCGCGTTATTCGTAAAGCATTTTCAACCACTGGTTGAGCAAGGCCACTTGTATATGGCCATGCCTCCTTTATATCGTATCGATGTTGGTAAAGAAGTTTTTTACGCCCTAGATGAAGATGAAAAGAATGGCATTCTCGACCGCATAGAGGCAGAGAAAAAACGTGGCAAGGTCAATGTTCAGCGCTTTAAAGGTTTAGGTGAGATGAACCCTGGACAATTACGGGAGACCACCATGGCTCGTGATACTCGACGATTGGTTCAGCTTTCAATCGAAGACATTGCCGCAACCGAACAAATGATGGACATGTTGCTCGGTAAAAAACGAGCGAGTGATCGAAAAAGTTGGTTAGAGACCAAGGGCAACTTGGCGGAAGTATAACGAGGTAGATTAGAACGATGGATTTTAACTTTGAAGGTGTTGAGCGTCAGTCGCTAGCCGAGTTTACTGAAAAGGCCTATCTCAACTACTCGATGTACGTCATTATGGATCGTGCATTGCCCCATATTGGCGACGGACTTAAACCAGTACAACGGCGCATCGTTTATGCCATGAGCGAGTTGGGTTTAAAAGCGACATCGAAATACAAGAAGTCTGCCCGTACGGTGGGTGACGTATTGGGTAAGTTTCATCCCCATGGTGATTCTGCATGCTACGAAGCGATGGTGTTAATGGCTCAGCCATTTTCTTACCGCTATCCCTTGGTTGATGGTCAAGGCAACTGGGGATCACCTGATGATCC
The DNA here is from genome assembly GCF_031198435.1 of Pleionea litopenaei. Taxonomy (GTDB): domain Bacteria; phylum Pseudomonadota; class Gammaproteobacteria; order Enterobacterales; family Kangiellaceae; genus Pleionea; species Pleionea litopenaei. Next base: position 2,006,518 of record NZ_CP133548.1, on the reverse strand, counting down.
TAAGTCGTTCGCGGCGATGCGATATACCGAATCTCGACTGTCTCCTTATGCAGAAGTTTTGTTGAGTGAGTTGGGACAAGGTACCGTTGACTGGGTTCCAAACTTCGACGGAACCATGCGCGAGCCAGAAATACTTCCTGCTCGACTGCCTAATTTGTTGTTAAATGGCACGACCGGAATTGCGGTTGGTATGGCGACCGATATTCCTCCGCACAATTTACGAGAAGTTGCTGATGCGTGTATTCACTTGCTCGATAATCCAAAGGCATCGGTGTCGGACTTAAATCAAATTGTAAAGGGACCTGACTTTCCGACTGAAGCTGAAATCATCACTTCGAAAGACGATATCTTAAAAGTGTATGAGACTGGACGCGGCAGTATTAAAATGCGCGCGAAATACCACACTGAAGATGGTGAAGTGGTGATTACCGCATTACCTCATCAAGTTTCTGGTAATCGCGTGATGGAGCAAATTGCGCAACAAATGCAAGCCAAGAAGTTACCCATGGTCAGTGATATTCGAGATGAGTCAGATCATGAAACGCCAACACGGTTTGTCATTGTTCCGCGTTCTAACCGTATTGATACAGAAGCGTTAATGCATCATTTATTCGCAACGACCGATTTAGAAAAAAATTATCGCGTTAATGTGAACGTTATTGGTATCGATAACAAACCTCAGGTTAAACCGCTCAATCGATTTCTCAGTGAGTGGCTAGAGTTTCGTACGGAAACAACCCGTCGTCGTTTGCAACATCGTTTAAATAAAGTGAATGAGCGCCTGCATCTTTTAGAAGGGATGTTGATAGCGTTTTTAAATATCGACGAAGTCATTCACATTATTCGTACGGAAGATGAACCTAAGCTAGAGTTAATGAAGCGCTTTGAGCTGACCGAACTGCAAGCGAATTACATTCTTGATACCAAATTAAGACAGTTAGCTCGTTTAGAAGAAATGAAAATTCGTGGCGAGCAAGATGAGCTAGCGAAAGAGCGCGAGCAACTTGAAAAAACCTTAGGTTCTGCGCGTCGTCTTAAAACCTTAGTGAAGAAAGAAATTCAAGAAGCCGCGGATGAGTTCGGCGATGATCGTCGTTCACCCATCGTTGCTCGAGCAGAAGCAAAAGCACTTGATGAAACCGATTTAATGCCGACCGAACCGGTGACGGTTGTTCTGTCAGACAAAGGTTGGGTGCGTTGTGCAAAAGGCCACGATATTGATGCTGAAAAATTGAGTTATAAGTCAGGTGATCAGTATTTATCGAGTGCCGAAGGTAAGAGTAATCAACAAGCGGTATTTTTTGACTCAACGGGTCGTAGTTACGCATTAGCGGCGCATACACTACCTTCTGCGAGAGGACAAGGAGAGCCGCTGTCGGGCCGCTTTAACCCAATAGCTGGTGCTATCTTTACCACGACCTTGATGGGTCAAAATGATGACCTCTACTTGGTATCTTCAGACGCAGGCTATGGTTTTGTGGCAAAGTTTGAAGATTTCGTCACGCGAAACAAGAACGGTAAAGCACTGCTTAATCTTCCAAAAGGCGCGAAAGTCATTACACCGAAACCGGTACTTGATTATGAAACCCAAAACTGTGTTGCGGTGACGAATGAAGGTCGATTACTGGTGTTTCCATTACGAGACTTACCATGTTTAGCGAAAGGTAAAGGTAACAAAATAATCAGTATTCCTGCTGCTCGAGTGATGACACGCGAAGAGTTTGTGGTCGATATTTCTGTTGTATCAGAAAATGATGAACTCATCGTTCACAGCGGCAAGCGACACCTGAGAATGAAAATGAAAGATCTCGAGCATTATCGCGGAGAACGTGGACGTCGTGGTAACAAACTACCTCGCGGCTTCCAGAAGGTCGATAAACTCGAAGTAGAGAATAATTAGTTTAGCGACTGCTGACCATCAATGGTGTTCAAATCTTTCTAGGTGCATCGAGGAGGCTTGCCTCCTCTTTTTCAGACCATTCGAAGTGGATAAATGAGTAAATTCTTCTATTCTTAATGAATTAGTCCGTTGAATTTATTCCTTATGCCTGACGATATCCTAAAAGGGGTTTACATTCCCCCGCAACCAAAACTCATTGATGAAATTCGTATGGCGGGTACCGATCTCGATGAGATCGCCCAAAAGATCAGCTCGGATCCTGGCGTTAGTGCGGCAGTGATGAAAACGGTCAACTCGCCTTACTTTGGTCTAAGTGCTCGCATTGCCTCCATCAATCAAGCGGTTATTCTGTTGGGGATTGATCGAGTGGTCAATATTGTTAAATCCATGTTGCTAAAATCCTCAATGGCCGATATTTCTACGTCCATTAATATGGAGCAATTTTGGGAGTCGAGTTCAGCGGTCGCAGTTGTTTCGTCTGCTGTATGTCGTCAATTAAACCTCGGATTAACCGACGAAGCCTATACGCTTGGCCTTTTCCATAATTCAGGAGTGCCAATCATCGCTCAAAAAGTAAAAAATTACGGCGAGATTATCAAAGCCTCCTATGCCCGTCCTGACGGTAAGATCACTCGCGAAGAGTTCAAAAACATAGGCATGCATCATGCCGCTGCGGGCTATCGTTTAACCCGAGTTTGGAAACTTCCGAAACTCATTTCGGAAGCGGTGCAAAATCATCACAGTGTTGAACGCTTACTGGATGATTCCAGTATTGAAAATCCAAAGTTGAAGTCACTCGTGTCGGTATTAAAAATCTCTGAGCATATGGTCCGGTTGTATCAGCGCTTAGGAGATGCTCCGAAGGATTATGAGTGGGATATCATAAAGCTGTCGGTTCTCGGCTTTCTTGGATTAAGCGAGTACGACGAAGAAGACCTAGAAGATGCCGTTTCTTATACACTAGGCGGAATACCATAAGTATAAGCCTTTCATCAGGTTCAGCAGGTTTCCTACCAGCAAAACCGATGCTTTCATAACGATTAGAGATAATGTATAGTCGAAATAATCGAGATAATGGATTCGTATTAATTTTAAGGAATATTTTTTGTATCTCGACCTCTGAGACAGACGACTTTTTTGATATTCAAGACAAAAAGCGATCTGCACTCTGTAAAAATAAAACGTTTAGAAAACAAAACAAGGAAATAACAATGAAAAATGTATTAATTATCTTAGGGGCTATTCTTTTTATCTTTGGCGCGGTTGATCTCGTTGGTAGCTTTATGGAGTTTGACCTTTGGGGTCAGTATGTAGGAGTAAATCTTCCGGATCTACTTTGGAAGTATTCTGCATACATAGAGATGCTTATTGGGTATCTTATGTTTAAAGCAGGCATGTCATCTGATAATGCAGAAGAAGCACAAGCGGAAGCCTAGTCGGGTTGAACGCTATAAAGTCTCAGTCTAAGCAATTAGATTGAGACTGGATGCGCTTGTAAATGATTTGAAATGAATCGTTAGTAATCTATTTTATTAAGAGAAGCCGATCGATAACTCATAAGGAATTGGATTGAAGTTTCTTGTTATTTATTTCATTCGAATTTATCAAAAATGGATTTCTCCATACAAAGGATTTCGTTGTGCTCATGCCGCACTGCATGGTGTTGACTCTTGCTCCACTGCGGTAATAAAAATCATTAATCGTCGGGGTGTTATCGGCGGATTCGGATTGATCAGAAGACGATTTGAGCGCTGCAAACTAGCTTACTTAGAGCATAAGCAAGAAGAAAGAGTAAACAATAAGAAAGATAAAAAGAAAGACAAGGACAAATGCTACAACAATTGTGACCCATCGGGGATGTGCGATATTGGTTCTTGCTCCAAAGCGAAAAACTGTGACATGGATTTACCGTGCGACGGCTCTTTCTGGTGGCGGTTTTAAAAAGTAGAAGAAGGACTTGAACGCTTGTGGAAATTGAATTTAATGTTTTTGGAAAAAAGATGGTTGTACAGAGAAATTCAGAAGAATGGCGTTTATTTTTAGATAGTGGCACAGGTGTTCGAACGAGAGTAACCGATATTGTCATTCCAAATGATTTGTCTGAAGGTGAGTTAGTGACCTTTTTAGACGATATGTATCATGAGCATGCTAGCGAAAAATACCCTGAAGTTGTAGAAGTAAAAGAACAGTAAGCATAGTAATTTTACTGAGTTTAGAGAGCATTTAATACATGACGAGTGAAAACCCCTACCAGCCTCCAAATAGCAATGTAGATAAGCAAAAAAATGCCAAGTATGTGCAATGTCCTTACTGTAACAATCGGGCTATGAGTGCCATGGGAAAGTTTATGTTAGGCCCTGCTCGGTCAGTCAAATGCCAATCCTGTGCTAAGCGTGTTTCTGTATCTTGGGCCTCTATGATACCAATCGTTGTCGGAATGGCTGCCTACATTGTAATGAAGCCATTTATAGAACCTAAATACATTTTACTTGCACTGGTACCCGTTGTTGTTCTGGTATTTATTATTCACTATTACTTCATCAAGATTGTTGGGCGAGAAAAAACGTCATCGAAATAAGTTTTTATGAAACTGAAACTAAAACTGAAAAAGACGCAAGCTGAGTGAAAATATGAAACGACTATTTGTTTATCCGGTATTAGTTTATACGGTACTAGTTTATCTGATGCTAGCAACTTTTTGTTCAGCAACATTGGCGGAACAAACAAACTATTCAGGTGAAGAATTACGAGAGATTAAGTCTCTTTCTAAAGATAGAATTGAAGGATTACTCGAAGGCAAAGGAATGGGCTATGCCAAAGTCGCTGAACTGAATGGCTATCCAGGGCCTAAGCATGTATTGGAGTTAGCCGAAGAGTTAGACTTATCTGAGGAACAACTCGCTAAAACAAAAAGTAACTTCTCTAAAATGAACAAACAAGCTCGCGAACTTGGTCAGCAGTTGATTCATGCAGAGCGCGAGTTAGAGACGCTATTTAATGTTGGAAGCGTAACAGAAGCGCAAGTTATTAGTCGACTGGAAAACATTGTTCAATTAGAGGCGCAGTTACGAGCTTGTCATGTGAATGCTCATCTAACTCAAAAGAATTTGTTAAGCGCTCATCAAGTTCAGCTTTATAATCGCCTTCGAGGCTACTCTAATCCGTCTCAGCATGGAAAGCATAAGCATCATCATGAGTAGTTGCGAAGACGAAAAATAAATGTCGCAAAAATAAACAAGACAAATAGAGTTGGTAAAAGACGTAAAAACGGAACGTAAGCGAGTGGCTTGTTTGGTGGATTAGTCTGGAATCAATCTTACATTTCAGTAACTGATAGTTTGATATCATCAGAAAGACTGACTTCGGGTAGTATCTTAAAGCAGACCTAAGCAACCAGCACCGACCTTGCGAAAATTCAAAGCAAAGCAGACATTATTGAGCTGTTTCAAAGCTTATCTAGAGGGCTCAATGTCCCCGATGGATTTCGATTTAAAACATGAGTATAAATTTGTGTTGTTCTGAATTAGTCTCGACTTAATCTGACACATCAACTTGAAAAAGTGAGAGTTACCCGTTTTGATTAAAGGTGTCGAATCTTTAAATCAGAACGTTATAGAGGTAACTCTCATGCTACATACTAACAACCCAATCATAAAACACAAAGCTGGTTTACTTAACTTAGCAGAAGAACTCGGGAACGTATCGAAAGCCTGTAAGGTAATGGGCGTATCACGAGATACATTTTATCGCTATCAAGAACTGGTCGAAGAAGGCGGTATCGATGCCCTTATCAGCAAGAGCCGTCGCAACCCAAATGTTAAAAATCGCGTTGATGAAGCCACAGAAACAGCGGTTATCAATTATGCCATTGAGTTTCCGGCACACGGCCAACACCGAACCAGTAACGAGTTGCGAAAGAAAGGAGTCTTTGTATCAGGGAGCGGTGTCCGGTCGATATGGCTCAGGCATGACCTAGAAAACTTTAAGAAGCGCTTGAAGGCACTGGAAGATAAGGTTGCTAAAGAGGGCATCATACTGACCGATAGCCAAATAGCTGCACTTGAGAAGAAGAAAAATGATGATGAAGCCTGTGGTGAGATTGAAACAGCTCACCCTGGCTACTTAGGCTCACAAGATACCTTTTATGTCGGTAACCTAAAGGGCGTTGGACGAATTTACCAACAAACCTTCATCGACACTTACAGCAAAGTTGCCTTTGCCAAACTCTACACCACAAAAACACCTATTACCGCAGCCGACATACTTAATGACAAAGTGCTACCTTACTTCCAGCAACATGAGTTACCCATGTTGCGAGTATTAACGGATCGCGGCACTGAGTATTGTGGAAAAGTTGAACATCACGACTATCAGCTGTATTTAGCAATCAATGACATCGAGCATACAAAGACTAAAGCAATGTCACCGCAAACCAATGGTATCTGCGAACGATTCCATAAAACGATATTGAACGAGTTCTACCAGGTTACATTTCGGAAGAAATTATACAGTTCACTGGATGAGCTTCAAAAGGATCTGGACGAATGGATAGTTTACTACAATAATGAACGCACCCATCAAGGAAAAATGTGTTGTGGACGAACGCCCAATGAAACATTAATTGATGGTAAGAGAATTTGGGCTGACAAAAATCTAGCTCAAATCTAAACTGACAGACACCAATTGAAAAACGGGTAACTGTCAGATTAAGTCTGAGCTAGTACAGTTGTTCTAACGTCAGTATGACCTAATAGTTCTTGTACCGTTCTAATATCAGCTCCCGATTCTAATAAGTGTGTTGCAAAAGAATGACGAAAAACGTGGGCTGTTACTTTCTTATTAATTTCGGCTTTTTTAACGGCATTTTTAACATGTTTAGCGAAAACAGAGGGGTGAACATGGTGTCTGCGTACAATGAGTGTTCGAGGATCAGTACTTAATCGAAGACTCGGGAATACCCATTGCCACGCAAGCGCTTTTCCTGCATTAGGTTCCTTTCGCTCTAGTGCATAAGGCATCTCTACACCATTAACGTTTTCTCTTCGGTCTTTTAGATGAAGCTGCTTAACAAATTCAATTTGATTTTGCAGTTCTTTGCGACATGCATCGGGCAATGGTAAAGGTCTGTCTTTTTTCCCTTTACCGCGTTTAACAATGATTAGATTGCGATCAAAGTCGATGTCCTTCACTCGAATTCGATGAATTTCTGTTTTTCTCAATCCAGTACCATAGAGCAGTTTTGCCATTAATTGAGGTAAACCGTGCATTGAATTGAGAAGTCGTTTTACTTCTGCTGGAGAGAGGACCACTGGTAAATTACGATGAGATTTTGACCGTACAGCATTGATTTTATTCTCTCCAAGCGGTTGTTTTACAACCTCTTTATAAAGGAACACTAGCGCACATAAAGCTTGATTCTGTGTTGCTGGCGAAACTTTACGAGTGACTGCGAGGTAGGTCAGGAAATCGTTGACGTGAGTTGAAGACATGTCCTGCGGGTGTTTGAGCTGATGAAAATGAATATAGCTCTTAATCCAATAAACATAGCTCTTTTCGGTGAAGTAAGAGTACTGCATCGTTCTGATCCTGTCCCTGACTAGTCGCATGAATTTTGGCTTTTGCGTCATTTTACATCCTCCTTGATGCTTAAAATAAAGCTACTTGTATAAGTAGTATTTGTCAAGCTTCATGTAACTACGACGCTTCACTTTTGTAACTCATTGATTTTAAAGGCTGTCAAAAAGTGAGTCAGGAATTGTACGCAGTAAAGTTACATAGTTGCGGGATTGACTTTAAATTGAAGTTAGGTAAGTATCAGATTTAAATAAATTATTCAGTAAAATCTAAACAAGCGTTTGAATTAAAATGAGTTTTACTGAATACAATCAACTGTTATGCATCAATCAGATTCGAAGGAAAGTTATGACTGTAGAAAGTATAAAAATTATCGCAGCAATAATGGGCATTATTGGTTCAGGTATTCTTGCCTACAGAGTCACGGGAATACTTTCCGCCTTATCTTTGGTGGCGGGCTGCCATGAAGTAAATATTCAACAGTTAATGCCCAATCACCAAGGAAACATACATCATCTTGGTAATTCTACAGCTCATGTTGAAGCAGCTCAGAAGAAGGGGCTTCTAATTACTGGGTTTGTCTTTTTTATTCTTGCATTTGCACTACAGTTAGTTGCTTTGGTCATGGCCAATGCATAACAAGTTGCTCAAGCAGGGACAGTTTTTACGTCGCTTCACTTTTATGCTGTGTAGCATAAAAGCAAATCAACTACAAAACTGCCCCTTAGCAAAGCGTTATGCGCTTTGATTGAGTGGCTATGTACGAAATAGAGCTAACTTTTGAATACCAAACAGTAGACGCCAAGGATGTTCTATACACCCTCGATAAGCTGTGCCCAAAGATCGGACTTTCGGTAGAGGATTATTCAACTGCTGATCAGGTGCAAAAAATTGAGAGCGGAGGCTATCTTTCTCTTTCAGGGCATTTATTCAAAGATATTCATGGAGGCTCAGTCGCAAACCACGAGCACGACTTTTTGATTATAAATTCACAAGGCGTTCATATATCTTATCTAAAAGAGTTAGTGGAGCTTTTCATTCAAGAGTTGCCAGTAACTCAAGCCTTTATTCACAATCGAGAGTATTACTATTGGCAAAATGCAGAAGATACTTTGCTCTATGATTCGGCAGGGAAAGATCATTCACAACTGCCTAAAGCCTCTAATAATTTACCGTTTCCTTTAGAACAAGAGGTGGTGGATATCTCTAACAACCCCGGCAGGTTTGTTCTAAAGAATGGTTACCGAGAAACAGTGTCCTCTCCAATGTGGCTGGCTAAATCATTAATAACAGATTTGGCCAAGCTAAGAGATTTTGCCAACATTTCTGAGCTAAATAACAGTGATGTTGTAGAAATTAATACACCTTATGAAACATTTGATAGCTCTGATGGTGAACAAGCGACATTACAAAATCAGTTAAGGCGGGCCGCATATGGCGCATAACAAGCGCAAGCAACAGGACTCGCAACAAGTTGCTCACCGTTGTTGCGGGCGTTAGGCATGTAAATGGTTAAGCATATTTCAATCGGTGGGGTAGTCGCAGCAGGTTGCGATCCAAATATGGAGTATCTGATAACCGTTAGCCATTCGGGAAGAGGAGTTTTCTCCTTAGATTCGTTCGAGCGAGTTGCGCGAGACTATTCAGTGATATATCCAGATGATGGAACGATAGAGGGAATTGGTCCGCTTGATGGAGTTTCTGTACCGGTAACAGAGATAGACTATAATTCGGGAAAATTAGAATTTCAAAGTGCAGATAGCGCTCTCAGTTTTGTATACGAGTCTGGTACATTTTCAATCAGTCGAAAACGTGCCTAACAAGGATTAGAAATGGATTCGGCTAAAAAGAAGCCTCACAATTTAAATAAGCGTTAGTTGCCCTCAAGGATTTAGAATGCGTGCCATATTCTCAGTATTGATTTTGATTTATTCTCTAAGTGTTCAAGCTTGGGAAGTAAGGGATCATTACAAGGATGAATCTAAATATAACCTCTTATTAAGGGGTGGCCAGATTTCCGATCTCGGGAAAATTATAGGCGAAGAAAGCCGCAAGCTGTCTGGCATTAATTTAGGGCGAGTAATTCAGTTAAATTCAGGTAGCTTGCAAGTTGAAGTTCAAGGCTATCTAAGCGAGCATTATCCAAATGAACTGAAAGCAGCGTACACATCTGCTGGCAATATGCATAACCCAAAAGTAAAGCCACTTCGTAAGCCATTTCAAGAGGCGTTATTAAATTGTTCCTATATAAAGTCAATTGCAAAGGTGCTTCGAGACCACAATTACGAGGTTGTTGGTGTTTCTACAGAGAAGTTTATGTTAATTAACGGTAAACATTTTGATGCAATGGTATGGCTAGAAATAGAGCAACTAACAAGTAAAGCCAGCAGGACGCCGCAAGCGGCGCCTCTGCTTTAGGCGTTGGTATGACTCCCTTTGTCAATTAAAACGCACTAATCCCCACTTATTTTTACAAAGCGCTATTGTATAAAATTGAATGGATTCAATTACAGATTAAAGCCAGTAACTTTCGACGGTTCTCATGCTGGTATCCGTGGATTTTATCGCGAAGCGATTTACCTACCTTACTTATTTCGTCGTGGTGCCTGTCTTCAGTCTATGCTCGTGGATCTAATTAAATTTCATAATCAGCCATCCTAACGCCGTCGGAGATTGCACCACCTGCCGTGGTTTAATCTGCCATTGAATCCAAAACTTTTTATTCATGCGGGTACGCGAGACAGCCGCTGTTTAGGATTAACTTTTGTTATAACAACTTCGCGACTGATTGCCCAAATATAGGCAATCATTTCTCGTGCGACAGCAGTAATCACGACATTGTAATGTTTACCTCGTTTCATGAGGCGTTGGTAGCGTTTGCACAAACGAAGTTGTGCCTTCCAGGCAATGTCGATAATTTCTTTACTTAAACTTTCTTGCCTGATTTGTAATTCAGTTGAAATGTTAGCCGGATAGCGATAACAATGAGCACCCTCGGTGAGCAGTCGTCGCGCTCGACCATTACCACACTTTGTAATGCTACCCACTTTTCGTCTCCCTCCACTGGAATGCTCGCCCGGAATGAGACCCACATAACTCATGAGTTTTCTTGGATGGTCGAAGCGAGTGAGATCGCCTAGTTCTGCAATGACTCCAGCCGCAACTAAAAGCCTCACACCACGCATCGCTTGAATTGCTTTAACAACAGGGTAGTAACGCCAGTGTTTCACCTGATGAACTAGCTCGTTATCCAATCTTTTTAATCTCGCTATTCGTTCCGTGACGGTTTGAATCATTTCCTGAAGTACAATTTGTTGTGCGGGATGAGGCAATACCAATTCTGTTAGCCAACGTAAATGTTTTAATGACCAATTGGCTTTGCCTTCATAATTAATATGATTGCGAAGTAGCAGCGCTTTAAGTTGATATTTCGCGTCACACAAATCATTCATGGCGCGCTCTCTTGCACGAGACAAATCACGAATGGCTTCATCTTCTGGTTCGGGTACGTAAATCGGAATGATATCGGCATTCTTTAAAAGACGGGTGAGATTAATAGCATCACGTTTATCAGTTTTTATTTTATCGCCTGGCTTTTTAGGAATAAGAGAGGGGGCTACGACATAGCAACAATGCCCGAGGCTGGTTAACAAACGGTAAACCCAATAGCCGCAAGGGCCTGCTTCGTAAACAAAATGCAGCGTTGCTTTTGGGAACTTAGATTGCATTTGTTTAGCAAATTTAGTAATCGCTGGTTTGGTCGTTTTGATTCGACCAAAATGCTCGATTGCCGTCTCTCTCGCATAACCTGAATACGCTATTTCTGTGAACTCTTTATGAGTATCCATGCCAATAAATGTTATGGTATCGTTGTTCATGCTAGCCTCCGTTTATATGGTGTGTGATGACTCATATAGTATGGCACTGGCTGAAAAGCTAACCCACGATAGGGGGCTAGCACTGAATTTCAATTGAGACTCCTAGGGAGTCATTATGTCTATGTGTCATACGATCGATGGTGTAATAATGGATATTCAAAATAAAATCGATATAGTGAGAAAAAACGGGCACGAAGTATGGGTTAGTGGTGGTGTTTCACTTGATGCAATAGAGACCTTGGAAGATAAAATGGGTATTCAATTACCGATTTTATTAAAGGAGTTTCTCCTCGAGTTTGGAGCACTTGGCATTTACGATTGTTTTCTCAGTGGCATTAGCGAATTAGACCCCCTGTCGTTGTCAGGAGGTAATATTTATGCAGATACGTGTTTTCTGAGAGAGGACTATCCGAATTTAGGTGAAAACCTTTGGGTACTGCAATTAAACGAGGACGGCGCATACTGCCTAGATACAGCTGAGAAATCCTCAAACGGGGAGTTTGCAATTGTCAGTTTTGAATCCGGAAACTCTAAAGTTGTGTATAACTCATTTCCAGAATTTCTAACTGGATACTTTAAACCTTGGATAGAGTCGTAATAAATACACATAACAAGTCGCTCAAGTGGACTGCCAACGCGTGGCATTTTTAGTTTCAGTGAGTTTTGTGGTTAAGGTGCAATGGTTTTAGTAATCTAGGCGTTGGCAGCCACTTAGCTCAGCGTTACCCGTTCTTTATTGAGCTTGAAACTAAGCTCAAAGAAAGATGTAACTTTCAGAACATGAAAGTCTATCAACATTGTTGGGATGTAGCATGTCCGAACGTATAACAAGGACTAGCAAAATATTTATGCAAAAAACGCATGAAATTTTGAAGTAATCTTTATGGCTACTAAGGAGCAACGTGGACGTATCTAAATCATTGGAAGAGTTAGAGAACAGCAAATGGGGAAAACCCAAGTTTGACTCGAACCTAGCTAAAAGCTGTCATGCACTTAAGGCTATTCCAATATCCGAGCTTACGCCTGAAAATTTGCGAATGCTTATAGGGCAAAACATTGGTTTGGACTACCTTGTGCCTTTGGCACTAAATATCTTAGAAGACAACCCGCTCGTTTCGGGTGATATGTATGCTGGCGACTTACTTGCAAGTATTCTTAGAATACCGAAAGAGTTTTGGTCTACTTTTCCTGACCTAAACAATAGAGTTGTGGAGCTTAAGAACGAAATAGAAATATTAAGAGATACGATTAACGAAGAATTGATGCCAGCAATGGTTAAATTCGATTACCGTTAGTCCTGCCATAAAAAAAGCCAGCAATTGAAGGCTAAAACAAAAAGCGTCTCAATTGAGGCAAGCGTTATGAGTAAATATGGCTGAAGAATATCCTGAAAAAGTAAAGCTATACGATCATGTTTCCAATAGTGGCATTGTGCATATGCCTGGTCGTAAGTTTCCTGTGGTAGCCCTACAAGGTGATACTCTTAGTACAATGTTGTCTGCAGCTACTTATTTTATGGATAAGGCCAAGGAGTATAAAGACGAAGATATGTACTATGAGGCATTAAGCCTTGCAGAAAGATTGCAAGGAAGCCTATTACAGTACGAAAAAGTACTTCAGTCTGAAGGACTTGAAAAACCATATATGATGGATGTGAAAGAAATCAAACTTGAGCAAGAGTTTGAAAACTCATAACAAGTTGCTCAATTACATTCTGGCCGCAAAAACAGCGGCCTCCAATGAACAGCCTACGCTGCGTTTCGGCTGCCAATTAGCAAGGCGTTAAAGTGCAAAGGGATAGAATGCGTAAAATAGTTGGTTTTTGTGGAATTGTTGGGTTTATCGCTATTTATCTAGTGTTGCATTTTTATCCAGAAATTCCACGTTCAATTTTAGGGTGGGTCGCATTGTTTATGCTAGGTATTCCTGCTTGGCTCTTTCTTGAATGGCTGGGAGAAGTTACACTTAGTTCGACTTTTTTTCAGAATCGCTCCAGGTCAGTTCGAATCATGTTAGGTGTTCCAATTGTTATATTGTTAGGCGGAGTCGCTCTATTAGTAATCTCGTTCGTTCGACACTTTATCAATTATGCAGGGAGGTGAAATGCACCTTAACTATTCATTTGAATCGACGCAAAAAACGCGCGTCTCAATTAAGCGTTAAATGTAACTATGGAAAATTTCCCAAGTAAAAGTGAGATGGAGAAACTTCTTAAAGATGAGATGGATCGAATGGATGCAGGTCCGAAGGAATACCTGCAAGAGAAACTGATTCTACTAAAAACCAAAACTTTAAAATGGGAGTATGGTGACGAAGAAGAATTTCCTGCATGGGTATTCGCAGACTTAGAAGAACAAGATGTCGGTGTAGCCTACTGTCGAGGAGGGCACGGAGGATACGGTGATGTGTGGGGACTAATATTTTTCCACGACGATTTGTACTGGTCAAGTCCAACCGGACACTTTCTTTAGAGAGTTTTCATAGTTAATTGGCGATAAATCACCGTTACTAGAATGCAGCCTTTCGAGGTTGTAATACTTCATGTAAGCTGCGACATCTTTTTTCATGTGTTCTCTGGTTGGTTGATGGACTTTTAAAATCCAGTCGTGCTTTAAACTACCAAAGAATCGCTCAACCACAGCATTGTCCCAACATGCGCCAACGTCACCCATGCTAGCCCCTCATATTGTAACTGGCCAGCAATTTTCGATAGTGATTGCTGGTATATTGAGAGCCGCGGTCACTATGAAATACGCAGCCTTTACTCGGCTGCCTCAAGTTATAGGCTTTCATTAACGCCTTGCTCACCAAGTCAGTCGTCATGCGTTTATCAATATGCCAGCCGACAATTCGTCTGGAATATAAATCCATGACAACCGCCAAGTACATCCAGCCTTCACCAGTCTTCAAATATGTCACATCACCGGCCCAAACTTCGTTCGGAGCAACTGGATTGAAGTTTTGATTAAGCAAGTTATCAGCAACCGAATCGCTGTGTTTTCTTTTCGTTGTTACCTTATAAGCCAATCTTTGCGTCACAAATAGAGACAGTTCTTTCATTAATCGACTGACTCGCCATTCGCCAATTTCAAAACCTTCCTGGCGAAGTTTTTTTGTCATTTCTCGACGCCCAAGACTCTGCCTACTCTGCTCAAATAAGCGTTTCATTCGATTCTTGATACGCCATTCATCCACATCAAATACGGGCTTTTCTCGATGCTTCCAGTCATAAAATGCTGATTTACTGACGTTTAGCAAGCGACAGAGCATTCTGACAGGATAGTGACAGGCTTCTGACTCAATAAACTCATACTTCACTTCATTTCTTTTGCAAAGTATTGGCTGGCTTTTTTTAAAATCTCTTTTTCCATACGCAATTCTTTATTTTCTTTTCGAAGACGTAATAGTTCGGCTCTTTCATCTTCCGAAATAGAGCTTTCGCCTGCATCTGATTCTAGCTTTTCTTTCCAGCGATATAGCATATTCGTCGTAATTCCTAACGATTCAGCTGCTTTTGACACCGAATATCCCTGCTCAGTAACCAGAGCTACCGCATCTTCTTTAAAGCTTTGATCAAACTGTCGTCTTGACCTATTCTTGCTCATCGGTACACCTCAATAAGTTAATCTAATTATCTCTTATTTAAGTGTCCGGTGTCATTAAACCACTACAATTACTTTGGAATGGATGCTGGCTGGTATTCTAACCTCAATGATTTAATCAAGGATGGGTGGTATGAAAACATTTAACAAGTTGCCTAAGTACACTCCGGCCACAAAAAGCGTGGCCTCTTCGGGACACACTACGCGCTGCTTCGTGTGCCCCTTGGCAAGGCGTTATGCACTATCAAGGAGCAATGTTTGATTTACTTAAACCTATCAGTTAACAACTTAGAAGAAAGCATAGATTTCTATTCAAAGAAAATTGGTCTTTTTTCTGGGAGCTACGATCGACTAATCTGCGAAACCGGAGCTAAGCTAATTATTGATTTACTCGAAGTTGGTTCTGAAGACCATTTTAGAGTTTTCGGAAGTGACTCACATATGATGTCTTCTATCACCATTTTTTACGAAGACGATATTAAGATAGATCTACTTGGTCGGCTTAAAGATAATGGTATCTAGTTTAAGAATGAGCCAAATATGATGGCGGAGTTTATTGATATTAAAGACCCGTCTGGAAACGTAATTTCGATTGGTGCGAGTCATGGTTGCATCAGTTAGAATGTATAACAAGGCAACGAAGATTGAAGCAGTAAAAGACACTGCTCAACTCATTTAGGCGTTAGAGACTATGAAATTTATCAATATCACAATCATACTATTTCTTTTTGGTTGCTCTAGCTCACTATTGTTTTCAGAAAAAAATAATAATTGGAATCCAATGGGATATGACGGATTTTCGAATAAACTAAATGAGCTATCTGGAGTTGATGCGATCAACTGTGGTTTCTTCGATTTAACAGAGAGAAATCCAAGTAGTATTGCTGCAAGCAAGTTGGGTTATCGTTGTGCTCGTGAAGCATCAGAAAAAGGCTTACCTTTCAAGTTCGGTACAAAAAGAATACCAACAGACTCATACGCGTACGAAGTGCTAATCTTAACGCCTGATAAACACTATTGGCTAGTGACTCTTGATGTTATGTTGGGACGAGTAGATGCTACTCAGCAGTGGAATAAAAAATGTAAATCAGTCATGATTTCTGATAATGATTACAAGGGGAGTGATTGCGAAAATGTTGATTACCAAGATTGGATTAAGGAAAAGAACTAACCAAATAATATTGCGAATTCATCACCCGCGCACTCGCTATGAATCGCAAATTTAGGCGTTATGTTTAAGGTACCCATGATGAAGTATCTCTTGATTATCTCGATTATTCTTGGTGCATTCTACGCAGGTGTGTATTATGAAAATAAACGTCTTGTCGGGGAGCCGGATACGACTATTGCAGTAATGCTTTCTGCCCTAGTCATCAACAATACAAACACCAATTGCAGCTAAATTCGGAATACTTAGTCCTAATCGAAAGTGGACAATTCGAAAAACTAAAAGAAGAAATAAATTCTAACAGTCAGTTTCTAGGCACAGTCAAAAGCGATGCCGAATCAGTGTGCAAAGATGCAAACTGCTCGGACAAACACATGGAAGTCATCAGCAATGCAGTTAACAATTAAACATAACAAGGTGGTCAAGTTTGCTCTGGCGGCTAAAGCCAGTAGCACGGGACAGTCAAAGCTGCGCTTTGTCTGCCCCTTACCATGGCGGTAGGTGAAAAAACAAGTATGTGGAATCGTCAAAAAATACAAGAGAGTGTACTTCAGTCGGCAGACATGTATGGCTATAGCAACACTCGACAGTTTAAGCAGTTGGCGTTTTTCTGCGGAAAGTCTGATAATTCAGAAGTGTTTTTTGGTTTGTTCTCGTTTTTTTTATGACCCTAGCCTTCAAGAGAACTTTTTTGCAAGGCAGGAATTGGCGGGAAAAATTCTATATAGAGTTATGCCAAAGTGTCCTTTGAATATTGACGGAGCATTATATGCAACACCAGGGTTATTGGAAGTTTCCGTGAAAGAGTTGCCTTGGTATTTCTGCGCTAACTTTGGAAAAGATCAAGTTCGAGATTTTATTACAGACTTAATTTCCGAGCTTGGTAATGAAAAGCTTACGGAAAAATACAAAACAATGTTGTTTTGGGTAAAAATGTATGGAGAGTAGTTCACCTAACAAGTCAATCAAACAATTTGCTCCATGCCTACGGCATTGCGCAAGGACTCTCTCCTGTGTCGGTCACCGTTTATTGGAGCGTTAGCTATACGATCATGATCAATCAATCTAGACGTGAATTTGTAAAAGTAAGTGGAATTGGATTCTTAGGTGTAGGCGGGGTACTTTTGCTCGCTATCTTTTCTTATGTTGCTTTCATATTTCTTAGGGGTATTTTCAATATCACCGCAGAAGGTTGGGTTTTACTTGGGTATGTCGCCTTAATATTTTCCGGAATCTACGCCATAGCACTATTAATCAATCGAATGATCGATAGGTACCAATCTGCACATGGTGAAGTAGCAAAGGTTAACGTGGCGGCCTTTTCATTAACCTTCCAGGCAGTTATTATTGGTCTTTGCTCTGCAATGGCTGTAAGAGCATTCTATGAGAATCGCTTTGATAATATTGTCATGTGGATGATTCTTGTTACTTACAACATCTACCATATGTTCAAGAATTCAAGGCAAAAACTAACAAATGGCTAACAAGGTAGTGCTCGGGAACCAAGTACGCTCCACAAACATGTGCTTCGCTGCGCTCAGTTTATCACATGTTTGTTCCACTGCGCTGGTCCCGTGACTGCGGGCGTTATGATTTTAAAGGAATTTAAGTTGAGAATATTTGTTTTAACCTTAGTAATATTAATTACTTCCAGTGCTTACTCTTGTAGTATTCCTAGAGACGGACATAAAGTTGTAAATTATGACATCGAGTTTTTGGGTGAGTGTACATCGCTCGAATGTGAAGAACACAAAAGAATCCTCAAGTTAAGAGCTGATATTCGGCATCCGAATTGTGTTGCAGAAGTATATTTTGAAGGTAAGCAATCAGTGATATTTATTACTGAGGTTGAATGTAAAAACGTCCCCACTCATTTCATAGGAAGTTCTAATAAAGAGTATTGTTACGAACCAAGATGGTTCAAATTGGTTAATCATAACAATCAAAGTCAGCAGGACAAATAACCGCTTATTGCGGTCAATTACCACTGCTTAAAAGCGTTATAAGGCAATTAAATGATTAGGCTAATTCTATTTTCTATCGTATTGATTTCGTTTTCCGTACATTCGGGTCCGCTTGAGCGTGCAGTAAATAGTGAGCTTGAATTTGTCCTGAATAAACTTGTATGGACTGGCGAAAGACAGCGATTTGAGAAATACGATTTCGAAGCACGTCTTTACAAAACCTCAAGCATGGACTCATGTGCAATTCTTTACGAATGTAGAGCGCTAGAAAAAATTTATGTTGTGACAACAGAAGCGGATGGAGAAGAAGCACCTGTAATGTCAATCTATCAGCTTCCTGAAGCTCATAAGTGGGAAGTATTGAATTGGGATGAGTCTGAGCCAGAAATAACGCTTAAATCTATAAATTATCGAAAAGATGGTAGTGAAATTACACGGAAGTACCTTTTAAAATTAACATACATTTCGGCAACCATTGAAGACTTATAACAAACCAAGTCAGTTCGCCAGCGAACTGGCTGGACAAATTAACGCGCTGCGCGCTAAAAACAAATTTGCCTCTGCTTAGGGGCGTTAAATTTCATCATGTTGAAAGTTAGTTCTAATAAACTAGCTACAAATATCTCTGGTTCTGCTAGTGAAATTGCGGCGTTGGCTAGAGATATCAAAAAGTCTAAACATGGTACCGTTAAAGAGATAGGGACTGACCAAGGAACTATCGAGCTTATTTGCAATGGCATGAAAGTAGAGATTTCCTGCACACATGATAAGGTTGCTATTCAATATTCAGAGGCATCTAAAAACGAGCTATATAGTTTAGTTTCCATGCCATCAGATACTACTGTTAGTTCTGTGTTCAGCATCAGGCCCATAGATCATGAGCAACTTTTTGGGCTAGGTTCTATGGGGCTGGAGCTAATAGTTGAGTAAAAATTTAACAAGCCTCTGTGCACGGAGTTAATAGAAATATGAAATACACAACCTTTATTATATTGCTAATATCATTATCTGGCTTAACCGCTGATCGCGCTTAATTTTCAATGCTATAGGCGTTAGCTACAAGAGGAAATATTGTGAGTCTTTCTAAGGAATTAAAACAAGTTTTCGAGCAGTTTATTTCGTCTAATGTATCAAAGGATTCTCTTCGAAATTTAGCGTCTGAAGTTGGTAGTGATGACGTCGAAGCTCTAATAGATGCGGTTAATATACTTGATGATCCAAGTGAGTATTGCCAAGATGACTATGACGAAAAAACAGTAGCGGGCTTTTTCCTCTTCATTGACTTTATAAGCGCGTTGATAATTAATCTTGGTGCGCCAGCAATTGATGAGGCTTCCAAATATTCAAGCTCAAAACATCCATATGTGCCCTGGGTCGCAAAGTATGCAAGTGAACCAAGATTTCACGGTGAAATCTTGGAAAAATTTAGTGATATATTTTGATCTCCGACCATCTGCTAACAATGCAGTACACGGAAACCAACTAGGTTCCACAATCATGTGTTTCGCTGAGCTCCCAATTTAACACAAGGCAACTTCCGCGTTGTGCTCGGCTGAGCCGGGCGTTATTCCAGATGTCCGCTTTGTAAGAATTAAGAAAGCAAGCGCTGCTTTTTCTTGGGTCAGCAATTGGCGAAAGCTGAAATGTAAAGTATGCGATTAGTCCAATGCTTTAAATTTAATCTTTCTCATCATGGTAAACATTACTATCATCATGAGTAGTTGTGAAGATGAAGGATGAATGTCCTTAAGATATGATAATACAAATAGAGCGAGTAGATGACGTGCAAACGGAATACAAGAGTGTGGCTTGTGAGATGTAGTCGTTTAAATTCGAACTGACAAAATAGTGTTTTGGTTGTTAAGTGGCATGGCCACGAATCTTGCCAGCTTTTTGTAATAATAGCTCATCTTTTTTCTGACTTTTGCATTCATTGAGGAACTGTTCCAACTCGACAGAATTTTCAGGGTAGCCGTCATATTGCTCTGTTGTGAGCTGATAGTATTCTTCGTACTCAACCAGCCCATTGTAAACGGGAAAGGAAATATAGAACTCACCTGAATTCTTTTCAATTCCTAAAGAATACCTCTTTTCTTTATTTACATGCGTGTCAGTAAATATCATATTTGCATTTAATACTTTGCTCACCAATTGGCTTTGATATAAAGCAACTTGTTATGAATCTAATTTATCGTTAGTTGTCTTATTTTTTCACGTGCATTATTGCACCAATGACAATTTTCGTCAGGTGCCAACTTCAATGACTTTTTAAAGCTGGTAAGCGCCAATTTTTTTTGCCCAACTTTTAAATAACCTTCACCCAAGCTATCCCATAGATTGCCGTCATCGGGAAACATTTTTACATTCAACTTTAATAGCTCAAGTGCCCAGTCTGTATGTTTATTGAAATGGAAGTAGATCCTCGCCAGTCGATTAATTACCGCTGAACTGATAATTTTATCGCCTGTAGCTTGTTGATAATGATCCAGCAATTGAGCACTAGATACTGTTTTTGTTTTTTTTATGTATTCATCAATGACTCTGTATGGGTTTGGTTCAACAGGTTCAGGCAGGTAATCATTTTCGGCTAGCATTTTGTCAATTTCGTAAGCTAACCATAATGTCCCTTTTGATTCCGTATTGGATAAAAAAATAATGAATACACTTTCATTCGGACGCCAAACTATAGAAGTTCTGAATGTTCCATTATTACCATTATGAGAAATAACTCGTTTTGAATAAGAGGTAGCGCCTATTTTCCAACCATATCCATAAAATGTTGAACTCTGAAAGGCATCAACTTGGGCGGGAGTTTCAACATGCTTTGAAGTCAACAGTCGAATAGATTTTTCACTCAAGATATCGTAACCATTGAGAGCTACAAGCCATTTGTGTAAATCGGATACAGTGGATTGCAAGCCTCCATTTCCCACGAGAATAGGCGACACACCATTTTTTCTATATCTTTCAATCGATGTCCCTCGATCATAGAAGTCTTCATAATATCCATGCGCAAGATTCAAGGTATTCCAATCAGGTAACAGGTATCCTGTACTTGTCATCTGTAACGGCTTAAAAAATGCCTGATTTAAAAATGTTTCATAATCTGTTTCAGAGACTTGTTCAATGACTGCAGAAAGAATGCTATACCCCACATTTGAATACTCGTAACGTTCGCCGGGGGTGAACTGCAATTTGCTCGAAAAAACAGTTTGAAAATAGGTATCTCTTGAAACAAGATCAAAATCTCTTCCTGGATATTCTTTAAACCCAGCTGTATGAGTTAACAATTGATGTATTGTTATCTGCTTTTTATCATTCGGCAGTTCTTTAAAATAGGTATTCAGCGTATCGGTTAACTTAAGCTTGTCTTCTTCCGCTAGCTTGAGTATTGCGGCCGCTGTAAACTGTTTTGTCAGTGAGCCTATATCAAAGACTGTTGACGGCGTGTTAGATAGCTTCGCCTCTCTTTCAGCTAAACCATAGCCTTTATTGATCAAGATGCGGTTATCTTGGGCAACTAAAATTGAAGCAGAAACCCCTCTATGGATATTTTGAGATAAGTATTTATCAATTTTATCTGCTTTGACAGAAGCTGATGCATTAGCTTGCATAGCAATGGAACCAAAAAATAAAAGCAATGTATAGCAAAATGGATAAACTTTGTTTACGTGACTTAACATAAATTCCCTTATAAATTCAAAATAACTAACTACGTTCTCGTTGAGTAGCGAGGGACGTTGTTCACAACTCAAATTACAGCCGAATTCCTTAGTAATCTATTTATCGAAGGTAGATAGCAGGATTAAATTAAACTCTATCAATCTGAAACGATCGTGGTTATCCAGACTAATCGTTCACACTAATCCATGTGAGAGCATCATTCTTGAGTCTGAAGTCGCTGTTTAAACGTAGCCACTTGTCGCTCAATGAGTTCCCTTTCACTCATTTCTAATAATTGCTCAAACAAGGTTGATTCAGTTTCACTCGTCGGCTTCAAATTAAGCTCGTGTAAAACATTGTCGGTTAGAATTATTGATTCAGTTTCTTGCGACAATAAATGATTGAGACGCTTTAGAGTGTTCGTGTCGAGCATGGTGACACTGACGCCTTGTATACCTTTTATTAACGAGCCTTGTTCGACCAGTAGTCTGGCTTTGTTGTAGTAACTAAAAAACGGAGCGAGTCGGTTAACGCAGTAACCGAAACTGATTAAACGCTTAACATCGTTACCGCGAGGAGTGATTAAGAAGGTGTTAGATTCAAGCGTTTCTATTTTAATTTGATGTAGGTTTTTTAACTCATCAAAAATAGTTAACCAGTGTAACCAAGCATTTGATAATTCGATCGAATCA
Organism: Pleionea litopenaei; assembly: GCF_031198435.1. Lineage (GTDB taxonomy): Bacteria > Pseudomonadota > Gammaproteobacteria > Enterobacterales > Kangiellaceae > Pleionea > Pleionea litopenaei. The sequence goes on along the minus strand of NZ_CP133548.1, from coordinate 1,984,077 downwards.
AAGGGATCTTGCGGCTTGAGGTCAAATTTAAGAATCGCGTATACGCCGCTGTATTCTTGAATAACGGGTTGAGTAGACGAATGACCGGCTACTTTGAGTTCTCGAAACCTAGTTTGACTCGATAATGTTTTTTTCTTGGCTTGCAGGGCGATGGCATGAAGGTGCGTTTCGCTTTCATCATCGAGGTTGATTGGTGTAAGCACCTTTTTCGCTTTAAATTGTTTCCAGTGACTTCTTAAAATAAATGCCAGACCTATCACTAGGGTGATCCCAAAGGCTAATAAACAACTCAGTGTGATTTGGTAACTGTTATCTCGAATGCCTTGCTCTAAAAACTTTCGATCGATGGTCAATTGAATCCAACCGACAGATTGCTGGTCCCAGTTAATTTCTGGCATAAATACAATGCTGCGAGATTGGTACTTTGGCAGATGTGCCGTTAGCCAGTCGCGCCAAGTCGCCTCTGCAGTGCTTTCTTTTGGCTCAGTCGACCCGTTTAATAATCCATCGGTGGAGTCTACCGGCTGGATAGGGCGACTGATTAACTCGGTTCCATTCGGACGATATATAGCTACTTTTTCAATGAAGGGTTCTTTTAGTAATGCTTCTGTTAACTTTTCTAGATAAGTGACATCTTCTGACAATACCGGTTCTGCTGCTGCAATAGCCGCAATTTGCGAGAGCTGTTGCCCAGTCTCATCGATTTTTGAACTCAAGATGTCTTTTAATTGCAGTGTCAGCCAAAACCAAGCGCAGCCAAAGACGATGAGCGCACTCAAAATGAAGACCAAAAGCTTCAGCCACAATTTGCCGAGGGTGGGTTGAGGCACCTGTACTTGATCAATGGGTTCTGACATATATCAAAAAGACGTTTGAGAATTTAATGGGCATTATGAATACAAATCTGTCAGAGAGCAATTCGTTGTCGATGGTGATAAACTGGCACGAAAATGATGGCGAACACATTCAATTATGAGTCAATTTCAAGAGTATCTTTATCAACCGGGTTCTGAGCAAGGTTGGCAAACATCTACTTTGTTAGATAGTCGTCTGGCCTCCGTAGAGGGAGCGAGTTTAAGAGTTTGGCCACTAAGACAAGAGCACTTAGTGCAAATTCAAAAAGCTTTACAGACGTTAGGCATTGAGCGCTTTGTGCTGTGTACTGACTCAGTGAGCGAAATCAGTGAGCTAATCATTGAGTGCTCCGTGGATGAGCGGCAACAAGGGTTATCAAAAATACGCGAAATGATTGTGTCAGAGCTTTCGAAGATGGATGTAAATTTTGCTCTTATGGACAACGCTTATCGTGCAATCAAACCTCGTTTAATGGTGTTTGATATGGACTCGACCTTAATTCAGATGGAGTGTATCGACGAGATTGCACGACGATGTGGTTGTTTTGAACAGGTCGCTGAAATCACTGAACGTGCAATGCAAGGAGAGCTCGACTTTGCGCAAAGTCTGCGAGCCAGAGTGGCTCTTCTAAACGGCTTACCTGAATCTGAATTCCTTGCGTTAACGCATAGCCTGCCGGTAACAAAAGGGGTTACTGAAATGGTCGCATGGGCCAAAGCTCATCAGTGCCAAGTGGCGGTTGTGTCAGGCGGGTTTATTCCTTTTGTCGAAGCTCTGAAAAACAAACTTGGATTGGATTATGCGTTTGCCAATGAGTTAGCGGTAGAGCAAGAAAAATTAACCGGCGAAGTGGTCGGCGAGATTGTTGATGGAGGGCGGAAACGACAAATTTTAATGGCGTTGCGCGAAGAACTTGGTTTGACTGAGCATGAAGTTTGGGCTGTCGGTGACGGTGCAAACGATTTACCCATGCTTGCAGAAGCTGGGTTAGGTGTTGCTTTTGATGCGAAGCCGAAGGTTCGTGCTGCGGCCTATGCGGGTATCCACAAGGCCGACATGTCCGAATTGGTAAAGCTCTTGGTTGGTTAAAACTCCGAAGAGGAGAAGTCGAAACTTAGGCTAGGCATTGGAGCCTGTAAGTAATAGCCTTGAATATAACCGATACCTAAAGGCCATAGAGCTGCTAGGCTTGCTGCGTCTTCAACTTTAGGGGTAATGGTGACAATATCTCTATGGTGCGCTTCAGAACAAATATTGGTGATGTCACTAACGGCGTCGCCTCCGGTAGAAAGCTGAATGGTTAGCTCTCCATCACTGATTGAGTAAGCCGGTAATACTTGATCAAGCAAAGTAAAGTGCTCTGCGTTGTTTTTGACATGACTCAATGCCATTTGTACTTTAATTTTGGCCAAATTATTCTTCAGCACAATCACACGTTTAAGATAGGTTAATGCGTCATCAGCTTTCACCACAATAACCAATGAGGTCGGCGGTAGCTTAGTTGATCGGAACAAGTCGGCAATAAATTGCGAAATACCTTCGTCCGTTAAAGACGCTGCTGATAAATGAACGAACAAAGAGGCTTTGGATTTATCGGCATGTAACTGTTTCAGTGATTGCATTAACACCCAGCGGTCCAGTTTCGCCGCAAGGCCAGATGCTTCGGCAACGGGAAAGATTTCAGCCGCTGACATTTCGGCATCTTTGGTTTTGATTCTTAACAAAGACTGATATAACGCTCGCTCATCACCGTGTAATTTTACGATGGGTTGGAACAAGAGTTTCATGTTGCCACTTTCAATTGCTTCATGAAGCTTCTCAACCAGCTCACTGTTCTCAGAGCGATCGGCATCAATCATCTTGTTGTAAACTTTGACATTGTCGCCTTTATTCTTGTTCGCTCGAACGCATGCGCTGTGGGCATTAGAGATCAGATCTTTCGCGTTACTGGCTTGATCGCCAACAGGGGTGACACCAATACTGAAGGATAACTTCTGCGTTTTACCTTCAATTTCAAATAGGTGGCTTTTGACCTCTTTGCACAGTGACTCGGCGAACGCTTTGGCTTTTTCAGGTGAATCTTCATCGATCAAAACCATGAAAGAGTCATTACCGTATCGAGCTAATAATGCGTCTTTGTCGGCTTTTGATTTTAACCAATGCGCAACGCCTGTGATGATCTCATCGGTTCCAGTTAGTCCGAACTCCTTCTCGATACTTTCGTATTGATCGATTTCGATGAACATTAAGTGTCGGCTCTGGCCAGACTCAAAACCCGAAGAAATCATTCTATCGAGTTCTTCTTGGAAGTAATTTTGATTGTATAAGCCAGTAAGAACATCTTGCGCAGAAAGCTCTTTTACCTTGGCTTCCAGTTCTGCACTGTCGGTGGTGGTTTTGATTAAAACTTGTGTGCAGGCTTCGTTGTCATAGGTTGCATTCGACAGAGTCAACATAGCATCGAAGTTAGACAAATCATTTTTGGTGCCTTGGCAGGCAAAGTTATTGTTATTGGGGTTTTTAGCGTATTGGCGTAAAAACTCTTTAAAATCACTGTGACACTCACTGGCAATCATGTCCATAACAGGCATTGCGAGCAGGTCGTCTGGATCTTCGAAGCCGAATAAATCAACGTAGGCTTGGTTGGCGTAGATATGCATGCCATCATGAATGTAAGCAATGGCATCTTGAGAACTGTCTAGCAGTAAGCTACAACGTTTTTCGGTCTCGGCCCATTTGGCTTCGGCTTTTTTGCGTAACTTACGTTGTTCAAGGTTATTGAGTTCTCGTTTTGCAACCAAAAATAAGCGTTCTTGGCTTTTGAAAGGAACAGAATCTTTAATACCAACTTTTAATGCCGACACCAAATCGACTTCGTTGTCTTCATCGGTGATCAGAATAACCGGAACATCACGTCCGAACTCGTCGATCAGTTCAATAACGCGATTAGCATTCAAGCCCTTTACTTCGGCTCTCGTTAAGCACAAGTCCCAAGACTGCTGAGAGAGCAGCTCTTGCAGCTTGTCTTCAGAAACCACCTGGGTCGCGCGTACTGCGTAGCCGTGGTTTCTTAACGTCGTGATCATGGTTTCTGCATCGTTTGAAGACGGTTCTAAAAGCAGAAGATGGACAGGTTTCAGGTCGTTTGCCATTAAGCGTCAATGTTCCTTTCTTTTTAGTTTTGCTGCAAAACGCTTGATGAACGGAAAAACTCAATAAAAACCAAGCGATTACAATGATTGTAGCCGAGAACTCGCCGCTTAGGAACCGCAAAACAATTAAATTTAGTCGGTGATATGTACAATTTTGTGAGCTAGATCAAATCCCATACATTATCGAACCCACCGTCCTTGCTATCGTGGTCAGAATTCGCACTGCGATTAGGTGTTCCCTCCATCAGTTCGAAGTAGAACTGGCGATAGCCTTGAGAAGATGAAACCAGCTGGGTGAGGCGAGCGGTAAATTCCTCTTCGCCATCGCGAATGGTCACTTTTTGCTGCGGGTTGAAAAAGTTAGGATTGGTTAAGAGGGTGGTCGGTTGACCAATGCCTTTTAACTCCGGGAGCAGTAAGGCTTTCATCACCTTGGCTTTCTGATTGCCTTGGGCGAGCGTCATCGAGGTCACTGGTTTTGCACCCGGTGCGATCAGTTGCACGCCTAGCTGCACTTGCGGTTCGCCTTTAATTCGTTTGAGCCAGCGAATGACACCCACATGCCAAGTTTCTTGACCGTTGCCTTCGGTCTCGACTAAACCAACGACTTCACCGGTTTGAGTATTCAGCGGAGGATTTTCTCCCAACTGAATGCAATAACCGCCAGGACTCATGTTAACGATATCCGCATCGATAAGTTGGTAGTGGCTGTTGGCGAGAGAATCTTGCTTACCAAAAGCTGTGGCATAGTCAATCTGGTTGTCATCGGGAATGGCTTGTTTTGGACGATATAATTTGGCCCAAACATCTTCATCTCTAGGCGCCGTGTAGAAACTATCGTTTCCGAAATTACTCAACATCTCCATGGTGGAGTGATTATCGAGTAATGTTGCGTTGTGAAGGCTTCCTTCATATTGCTCTAGAGTGTTCGTTGCTGATTGACTAGGCTCGTCGTCGCCACTCATCAGCTGATGCGTCGCGCTGAGTCCTACCGCGACTTTTAAGTTACCCGAGCAAGGCGTTCTTGCGAAGTTGCGCGACGATAGGTGCGCCCAACTTTGCAGTAGGTGGCGGGTTAGCCGCGCACTCAATCCACCAATGGCGACATTCCGGCTGGCATCTTTTTTGGCCTTCAAATCGTTTTGTAACTCATGCACCACCCGATCTAGATTCAGCGAGAATGTGAATTGGCTCGGACGGGTTTTTATCAATCCTTGGTGCATCGGCGGCATTGCTTGATTGAGATCGACCACGAAGCGATTATCAAATCGAGTGGATAAATCGAGCTCGCAATCATTAACGTATTTTTGCAAGCCATTAAAAACGGACTCAATTTCTTGCTGACGCAACTGGTAAGGATTGGCGACCGAAAGCAAGCAGACTTTCTTATAAATGTCGCGAATGGAGTGTTCTTGTTGAAATCCTTCAATGGAACAGTGCTTGCTGTCGAGTTTCTGACTGATTGAGAATTTGAAGATACTGTTAATTTCTTTCCAGATTCGTCGTGGCACATCGGTATAAACTTGGTAGCAGCGTACGACTGTCAGTGACAGGTACTCAAGAGCATTAAACAGCGCAACGTGTAGCATCGATTTTTTCAGCAGACTCGGCGATTCAGCTTGATGCTCGATGATAATCTTAAAACCAATAGCCATTTCGGTATGAATCGCTTGAACCAGGGCTGCGACTTTCTTTTGCCGTTCGGTTAAGTTCAAGGTGTGCCCGGTGAAGTTTTTCGACAATGATTTGAGGACGGTTTGAACGGGGCCGTGCAGACTCATTAATATTTTAAAACGCTCGTCGTCATCGAGAGCAGACTTGTTGCAATCGAGGAGCATTTGGTAGATGCGTTTGGATGAATCGCTAACATTCGCGATAGGAAGAGAGTCTATCCACTTGGCGACATGACGCGGCGAAAGTTTTGCAACCAACGCTGGCTTGATCGGTTCAGGTGCCCGAATGCTTAATCCCAATTGACCCTGGATCATACTACCTCATTCCTTGAAAGTACGCATAAAGTATAGCGGCGACTGGCGCAGCCGTAAACTGCCTATATTACAGCCTGTCATCTGAGTTTCAATCTCAATGTCGAATATTATCTTATATTTTAAGTAATAGTTCAAAATTGAGTGAAAGTCGAATAATTAATAGCTTTTAAAGAGTAAGTAAGTACTTGCTTTTAGGCTTTATTTACCGCCTCTAGCGGTAGAAAACAGGTATGTCACTCAGTTTACTCGATTATCTGGGTTACTTTTTAATTGAAAGTAAATTGCTTCGAGCTTAAGCCTGGTACCTCTTGCGCTAACTTTGGGACTAGGTAGCCGGGCAATTGGGCCATGAGTTCCCGGTAGATTTGATGCGCTTGCTCTGGTTGCTCGTCGAAGTGAGCAATGCCGCTCACTTTGTCTAAGAGATGTAGATAATAGGGTTGGATGTCGGCAGCAAAAAGTTTCTCGCTGAGCGAAGCTAAAACGGATGCGTCATTGTTGATGCCGCGCAGAAGCACCGATTGATTCAATTGGAAAATACCGACGTTCGCGCATTGTTTGGCCGCTTCTACCACCGCCTCATCGATTTCTTGCGGGTGGTTGATGTGCCAAACCAGAATCCACTTTAACCGACTGTTTTCTGCCATCGCTAGAAACTGCTCCGTAATGCGATCGGGGATCACCAGTGGTAGCCGACTGTGAATGCGCAGGCGAGTAACCTGCGGTAACTGTTCTATTTGCTCGATAAACTGAGCAAGTTTTTGGTCGCTGAGTAGCAGTGGATCGCCACCGCTTAAAATGACTTCGTTTACCGAAGGGTTCTCTTTCAGATAATTGATCCAAGGCTGCCATGCCTGAGGTCCATAGTTTTGTTCTTGATAATTAAATGCACGTCGAAAGCAATATCGACAGTTAATCGCACAGCTAGCTGTAGTAATAGTAAGTACTCGCGAACCATATTTGTGCAACAGTCCCGGAATCGGATTGCTTTGCTGTTCTTGCAAAGGGTCATCGACGTAGCCAGAGGTTTGTACAAACTCTTCTTTTGCCGGCCAAACTTGACGAAACAAGGGGTCATTCGGGTCACCCACTCGCATGCGTTGAAGATAGGCTAACGGCACTTTTAACTTGAATAACTCTGTTGCTTGGCCATCGCCCAAAACATCGGAGGGCAACTTTAGCAAGTTAAGCAGTTCTTGCGGGTCGGTAATTGCTGTAGCCACCTGTTTTTTCCAGTCTATTTTGTGACAAATGCTGTTCGAACAGGGTATTATTGCGTTCTTCATAAATTGACTGAATTAATCCGAATTAAGCTGAGGTAAGTTAATGGCGAACTATAGTACCAATGAATTTCGCAATGGCCTAAAAATAATGCAAGATGGAGAGCCTTGCGTCATTGTCGAAAATGAATTTGTTCGACCTGGAAAAGGCCAGGCATTTGCTCGAGCAAAGTTGCGTTATTTGTTGACTGGTCGTGTCGTTGAGCGAACCTTTAAATCTGGAGACTCAGTTGAAGGCGCCGATGTCATGGATCAAGACATGGAATATCTGTATACCGATGGTGAATTTTGGCACTTTATGGATCCGGCATCTTTTGAGCAGGTTGCGGCGGATGCAAAGGCCGTTGGTGACAATGCTAAGTGGCTAATTGAGCAAGACTCAGTGCAAATTACCACGTGGAATGGAAACCCGATTGCGGTAACGCCGCCTAATATGGTGATCGTTGAAGTGACAGAGACTGATCCTGGCCTTAAAGGCGATACATCGAGCGGTGGTAGTAAGCCAGCAACCGTGAACACTGGTGCGGTAGTCAACGTTCCTTTGTTCGTGCAAATCGGTGAGAAAATTAAAGTAGATACGCGTTCTGGTGAATACGCAGGTCGAGCGAAGTAGTTTTTAAGAAAATCCATTTTTCTGAGAGATTCTATTTTTCTGAGAGAATCTATGTTTGAAAAAGGCAGCGATATCGCTGCCTTTTTTTGTGGTAGTGATATTTAGCGATTCTAATTTGTGCTATTTATTGGACTATGGTTTGAATGACGACTTTTTCTTAGCAGGTTAACAGGTCTTTATGAGTGCATGGAAACCCTCCGCTCCCATCGATAACTTGAATCAGCGCGCGAAAATCTTACGGCACATTCGTGAGTTTTTTTTCCAACGCGGTGTTTTAGAAGTTGATACTCCCTTGATCATGACGCACAGCGTTACTGATCCTTATATGACTGCACTGCAGGTGCAGAATATGGGACAAACCTATTTTTTACAGACATCGCCTGAATACGCGATGAAACGATTACTGTGTGCTGGCAGTGGCGATATTTATCAATTAGCAAAAAATGTTCGTGCAGAAGAACGGGGGAGAAAACATCAGCCTGAATTTACCATGCTCGAATGGTACCGGTTGGGATGGGACCATCACCAGCTGATGGATGAAGTGTTTCAATTAGTCAGCGAGATCACCGGAATTGATGCGCGCGAAAATGTGTCGTATCGAGAGTGCTTCTTAGAGTTTTTGCAATTCGACCCGTTAACCATCGAAGCGTCGCGACTCATCGAACTCGCGCAACAACAGTTAGGGCAGCTACCCGATGACTTGCAGCGGGATGATTACTTATCCTTGTTATTCGCCAGTAAAATTGAACCACAATTAGGGCAAGATAGCATCGTTTTGGTGTATGACTTTCCTGCCAGTCAAGCAGCGCTGGCCCGATTGAATCCCGATCGACAAACCGCCGCTCGATTTGAGTGTTATTGTCGAGGAATCGAACTTGCCAATGGCTTTTGGGAGTTGACCGACGCTAAGCAGCAACGGCAGCGTTTTGAGCAAGACAATAAGCAACGAAAGCAGATGGGTAAAGAGGCCGTCGATATCGATGAGTCGTTTCTTTCTGCACTTGAGCAAGGGCTCCCGGAGTGCAGTGGCGTCGCTTTAGGAGTCGACCGATTACTGATGATCGCGTTAGGCGAGTCGGATATCGCGAAGGTAGTTCCTTTTGCCTTGTGAGTTGTTAAAATGACCACAGACTAAAATTGGGTAGGAGTAGATTATGAAATGGGTGTTTAAAGTATTATTGGCCTTGTCGGTCAGTGTCAGTACCAACCTAATAGCGGAAGAAAAAGCTGCACCATCGAATTATCCTTATCAAGCCGATGTGTTTATCGAAGGAATCAATGTGCCTTGGGGGTTAGCGCAACTTCCGGACGGTCGCTTTTTGGTTTCAGAGCGAGCGGGTCAATTATTCTTAGTTTCATCGGATGGTAAAACTCGCCAAGAAGTGAGCGGGTTGCCCGCGATTGAAAGCAATGGACAAGGTGGTTTGCTCGATATTGAATTGGCGCCTGATTACGCCAAAAGTGGTTGGATCTATCTGTCACTGTCTAGCCCGCAAGGTGACGGTGCTGGCAATAATACGGCGATCATTCGCGGTCAATTAAAAGAGCAGCAATTGAGTAACGTCGAAGTTATTTATAAAGGCAGCCCGAATACCGATAGTCGTTATCACTATGGTAGCCGAATTGAGTTTGATAAAAACGGTGACTTGTTTTTCTCAATTGGTGATCGCGGTGCGCGAGATCAAAACCCGCAAGATATTCAGCGCGATGGAGGAAAAATCTATCGTGTTAAACCTGACGGTGCTATTCCCAGCGATAATCCATTTGTGAAGGAAGGAAAACCAGCCATTTACTCATACGGCCATCGTAATCCTCAAGGAATGGCTTTGAACCCTGTGACTGGTAATATCTGGGTTCATGAGCATGGGCCGCGTGGTGGCGATGAAATCAATGTTATCAAAGCAGGAGCCAATTACGGTTGGCCAGTCGTGAGTTATGGCATTAATTACAACGGAACAAAATTTACCGAACTCACTGAAAAGGAAGGAATGACTCAACCCGCGTGGTATTGGGTGCCGTCTATCGCGCCGTCAGGCATGGTTTTTGTAACCAGTGACCGTTACCCCGAATTTAAAGGGAAGGTCTTGGTGGGCTCGCTTAAGTTTGGATACCTTGTCTTACTCACCGTTGACGGCGATAAAGTGATTGAACAAGAAATTGTCTTCGAGGGCATCGGTCGCACCCGCAATGTTCGACAACTATCGGATGGGTACTTGTATGTTTCGGTGGATGGTGTTGGTGTGAAGCGCTTAGTTCCGAAAAAGTAATCAGAGACTCTTTGATTTAATCTCTCGAAAAGCGGCTTCAAGAGTTTCGCTGAACCCGCTGCTTAAAAGTACTGGTTGAGCCTCTTAATGAGGCTCAGCGCGACACTCTTAAAAGACGTTTAAAAAATCAATCTAGCGGCGTTTGATCAATGGTTGACCCAGTTGAGTTGCAGCGCCTAGCTGAATCGCTTCATCCCACTGATAGTCACCTTTTGGAAGTAACATAATGACGGTTGAACCAAGTCGGAAGCGTCCAACTTCATCGCCACGTGCTAACGATACTTCGCCGGCGGCGTAGTCGGTTACCGTGACGTCTTTTTTAGTTGGTGGTGTGACGACACCAGACCAAACCATTTCCATACTGCCGACGATGGTGGCGCCAACCGCGACGTAAGCGATGGGGCCCCACTCAGTATCAAACATGGCGACGACCCGCTCATTACGAGCAAACAGGTTTGGCACGGTGCGAGCGGTGAGTGGGTTAACGCTGAACAGCTTACCTGGAACGTGAATCATACGAGTCAGTTGACCGTCGATTGGCATGTGATAACGATGGTAATCGCGCGGTGATAGATAAATGGTACAGAATTCACCACCTTCGAAGGCTTGAGCCAACTCGGCATCTCCACCTAACAAGTCTTGCACGGTGTAATCATGGCCCTTGGCTTGCACGATTTTACCAGAGGTGATGGCTCCAAATTGACTGACGGCACCGTCGACAGGGCAAGCCATGGTATTTGGCTCATCACAAATTGGTCGCGTTTCTGGCCGAATGGCTCGGGTAAAAAAGTCGTTGAAGCTGGCGTAGGCGGTTAAATCAGGCTCTACCGCGATCGACATATCGACCTTGTAATGTTCGGCAAACTTTTTAATTACCCAGTCTTTCCAAGGGTGATTTTCGCGATCCGCGAGTCGTCCCGCCAGCTGTGAAAGCCCATGCTGTGGAATAAGGTACTGCGGAATGGTTTTTAGGTGATCAAGTAAGCTCATAACATGCATTTAATCTGAATAAACCGCGAATTTTACCCGAGCAAGACGAATTTGACTATTTTTTACCGCGAAACTCGCGAAGTTTTAACTTTAAACTATAGTTAATTCAGTAACTTGAAACAAAAATAAACAGGATTTATGCATGCCGATTATTATTGGGGTGATTATTGTTGTTGCTGCTGTGTTGGGTGGGTACGTGTTATCGCATGGTCAACTCATCGCATTGTGGCAACCATTTGAGCTATTGATCATAGGTGGCGCGGCCTTTGGGGCTTTTGTCATCGCGAATCCCATGAAAACTACTCTTGAGGTGTTTCGTCGCCTGCCTAAGTTATTGGGCAGTTCGCGCTTTAATAAGTATTTATATTTAGAATTACTCGCCATGCTTTACGATTTATTTAACGTGATGCGTAAAGAAGGCTTAATTGCCATTGAGGCGCATATCGAAGAACCTAAGACGAGTAATGTATTCACTAAATTCCCATTAATCCGGAAAGACGACAAGGCTATAGAATTTATTTGCGATTATCTACGCTTGATGATTATCGGAGATATGACCGCCTACGAACTCGAGAACTTGATGGACGCAGAGTTAGAGACCCATCACCATGATCAGCTAGCGCCCGGAATGGCATTGGGTAAAGTCGCCGATGCACTGCCAGGTTTTGGTATCGTCGCTGCCGTACTCGGAATTGTGATTACGATGCAGTCGTTAGGAGGCCCGCCAGAAGAAATTGGTTACCATGTGGCGGCGGCTCTAGTAGGAACGTTTTTAGGTATTTTACTGGCCTATGGATTTGTCGGTCCCTTTGCGACTGCCATGGAGCATCGAGCGCACGAAGAAGCTCAATATTTTGAGTGCATGAAAGCCGCAATCATTGCAACGGTAAACGGCGTACCGCCACAAGTGGCCGTTGAATTTGGTCGTAAAACCTTGCCACATAAAATTCGCCCAGGGTTTCAAGAATTAGAAGCTCGCGTTCGTGGACGCTAGGTGACGCGTGATGGAAGACGGTCAAAAGCGCCCCATTATTATCAAGAAGGTCAAGAAAGGCGGGCATGATTTTCATGGCGGCAGTTGGAAGGTCGCATTCGCTGACTTTGCCACGGCAATGATGGCTTTTTTCTTATTGTTATGGCTAATGGGCAACACATCAGAAGAAGAGAAACAGGCCATTTCTGGCTACTTTATCGATCCCGCGGGTTCAACGTTAACGCCAGGCGCTAACAATGTTCCTATTGGTGAAGGCGGTGCCAACACTGCCGTGATTAATATGCCGGCACCCGAAATAAAGTTAGATGAAACGTCCATTGATGATCTCGCAGAAGAAAATGAGCGCAAACGACTCGAAGCGTTAAAACTTCAGTTAGAGCAAATGGTCGAAACCAGTGCTGCCTTTTCCGCTTATCGCGATCAGATTTTGATCGACATCACGCCCGAAGGTCTAAGAATTCAAATTGTTGATAAAGACAAGCGACCAATGTTTGATAGTGGTAGCAGTGAGCTAAAAATTTACTCTCGCAGAATACTGTTCAGTCTTGCTGAAGTTCTTAAAAAAGTGCCTAACAGCTTGAGTATCACGGGTCATACCGACGCTACGCCTTTTGATCTTGGAAATTACGGCAACTGGGAGTTGTCTTCCGATCGTGCTAATGCAGCACGCCGAGCCTTGATTCGCGGAGGAATCCCCGGACAAAAGGTTGCTCGTGTCGAAGGTTTTGCAGACTCGGTATTGTTCGATACTAAAAATCCGCGCGCGCCAATCAATCGTCGAATAGCGATTATTGTCTTAAAACAAAACATTGCCGACGCCATTAAAGAGTCCGCGGGTGGTTTGAAGACGAACAAACCTTAGCGTATGCTGCGACCAAGCCAAGTTGATTAGCAAGTTGATTAGCAAGTCGATTGGGATAATAAAAGACGATGGAATATCAAAGAGTCATAAGCTTTTGGTTTGAACAGAGTGAAGCGAAAGATTGGTTTCAGAAAAATAGTCAGTATGACCAAAAAATTATCGAGTTATTTAGCGATGTACATCGCGCCGCAAGTATGGGTGAGCTAGTCGACTGGCGAAATAGCGCACTAGGTGCTTTAGCCGAGATAATTGTACTCGATCAATTTTCGCGGAATATGTTCAGAGATCAAGCGCGCGCTTTTGCCTACGACGGAATGGCGTTGATACTTAGTCAAGAAGCGATTGCGCAGAACAAACATGCTGGTTTATCGGCTACCCGGAAAGCCTTTTTATATATGCCATTCATGCACAGTGAATCAAAAGCGATTCATCAGCGAGCCGTTGAACTTTTCTCAGAACCGGGTTTAGAAAATAATTTAGATTTCGAATTAAAACACAAAAAAATCATTGACCGGTTTGGCCGCTATCCGCATCGAAATAAACTGCTCAATCGAACCAGCACCGCTGAAGAAATAGATTTTCTTAAGCAACCGGGCTCATCATTTTAGTTGCAATGCCTACGTCAAAACCTTCTAACACAATCAACTAACACAACCCTCTAGCAGAACCATCTAGCAGATCCCCATAACACAGTTTCTTAGTCTAAGGCACTCTTGTAGGACGATACGAAAATAAGTTAGGACGATACAAGAGTCAGTCAAATATGTTCTGAAAGTTTATGTTGAAGCCTTAATATTACTTTGAGTGGTAGACAGCCAAGGTACACATTGTACGTAATGGTAAAATTCGATATTGATAGGTGAGAAAAACAGTTGGAGCGATGGTATTTAATGCAATAATGGTTTATAAAGATTTTGAATAATATTGAATCTAAGAAAGGTGACTGAGTGGCTGAAGGTGGGCAGCTCCATTTATGGACTGCTCTTTTGTGTTCGATTAGTCGTATCGCAGAACGCAGGTTCGAATCCTGCCCTTTCTTCCCAATTTACACATAACGAAAAATTGAAAATGGATGGCTTATAGCTGCCTTTTGATTGAGCGTTCAATAACCTTTTGAGTTTCATTAATAATTCAGAGCAATAAGTTTTTTAGACCGTTTACTACGGGACTATTTGAACTATGGGCACAAAAAACATCAACTCATCTGCCGCTAAGTCAGCAGACTTTGAATGACATAAGTTAACGGAGTATATTTTGAACGCATTTAAGTATATATTAACCTTTCTATTGCTTGTCGCAATTCCTGTTGCTGCTGCTAATAAGAGGTTGGAGGTATTTGTTGGTGGCAAGGGATTGACAATTGTTCAGCCTGATGGATACATCAATGCTTGTGAAAAATCAGAAGATTTCAAGCAAATGTTTTCTTCATCATTGCCGCCAACCCACACTCTAATCGCATGCTTTATAGAAAATAAAGAGTTTGCACTGTTTCCTGATGTTGATCACACTGCTGACAATCCTTATCTTCAGGTTCAAACTCTAAAGTCCTTGATAAATCGAAATATAACTAAGAATGAGTTTGAGCAGTTTCGCGCTAGTGTGGTTTCTCAGCAAGATCAGATGTTTGAAGGGATGCCCGAAGCTGCTAGAAAGATCATAAAAAATGCATCAAAAACGGCTTCGAAATTATTGTCATCTGCTGTCGAACTGGAGTTAGAAGGAATTATACCCTTGGGAGTATTTTCTAACACCGAAGATAACATCGCGTTTGCTTTGATACGAAAAATGCAGGTTCAAACTGAAGATGATGTTGTACTCATAACAGAAGTTACTGCCTCCAACATCGTTCTAAGAGATGAAAAAATATTAATATTTAATGCTACTAAAACGTACACAAACAACAGCGATCTTGAAACGATTCAAAAATTACTGGTTGATTTTAGTGGCCATTAAAACTTGGGCAACGCTCTGTATCATAGCAAATAAGCAGCCAAAAGGAGTTAATGTTGAATATTGAAATTCGACATGAGCAACTTGACGACATTCAAAGTATTCATGATGTTACGGTTGCTGCGTTTCTTGACGCCCCTCATACTGATCATAGAGAGCAATATATTGCCAGAGAGCTTCGTAAATCGAACGCATTGACACTATCTATTGTTGCTGAAAATGAAGGCGAAATTGTTGGTCACGTAGCTGTTCCTCATGTGGTAATCTCGGATGGCTCAGATAATTGGTATGGTCTTGGTCCTATCTCAGTTCTTCCGAAATGTCAGGGTAAAGGCGTTGGCAAAAAACTTATAACTACTGCGCTTGAAGCGCTAAAAATAATCGGAGCTCAAGGTTGTGTCGTATTAGGCGACCCTAACTATTATCATCGATTTGGTTTTTCTTCCAAGGAGGGATTGATACTTCCAGATGTGCCCGCAGAGTATTTTCAAGCTTTAGTCATTCATGGTGATTTGCCTGTAGGTAAAGTTTCTTATCATGGGGCATTTTTGGCCAAAGATTAACAATAGGCTCAAGTAACATACCGCAGCAAAAGACAGAGATCTTATCCCGCCAGGCAACTAGTAGATTTATTCAACTCGGCGCGAAACCATTTCGAAAGGACTTTATAAATCTTCATATTTAGCTCAACGCCTAACTACTAGTCTAAAAGGACGCAAACGCCTGATTTTTTAATCGTCAGTAACGAAGATTAAGATAGATTTTACTCATTAGAGTCTGTTTCGCATTCCTCCTATAATCACTTAAGATTATTGAAAAGTTTTTGAGAGGATTTTCACCATGCAAACCTTATTGTCTACTATTAAAAAAGTCAGTTCTCAGACTCATTCATCGCACTATCAATGTAATTATTTAAATAATTACTATGGCGATCAAACGTGTGCGTTAATCTTAGATGAGACGAGCTTCAAGAAATCAGAGAAGCGTTAAACCGATTTTTAAAGCCGCGTTTACCGTTAGGACTTACGAAGTAGCAATACTGTTAATAATGCTTTGATAGTTGGAAAGTCGTTGTTTAGAAACGGCTTTGGTTTCTACCGCTTGAGCAATGGCGCATCCTTTTTCATTGAGGTGTCGACAATTTCTAAACTTACACTCGGCTGCAAAGGGGAGCAAGTCGCGAAAGCCATAGATTATTTGGTCGGCTTCCATATGAGTTAGTCCGAATTCGCGAACACCGGGCGAGTCAATAATGTGACCACTGTCGAAAAAGTAAACGCGCGAAGCCGTCGTGGTATGCGTACCTAAACGAGAATTTTCTGAAACTTCACCGGTCGCTATTTGTGAAGAAGGGAGAATTTTATTGATCAGTGAGGATTTTCCCACACCGCTCTGTCCAACCAAAATGCTTTCATGACCAAGCATTTGTTGCTTTAACTCTTCAACACCCAAATCCGATTTTGCACTGACGGTATGAACGGTGTAGCCAATCGATTGATAAAGTTGAATTTGCTGGGTAAAAAAATCGTGTTGTTCTGGTGTGATCAAATCTTGTTTGTTAAAGACAATTTGGGTCGGTATACCGGCAAGCTCGCAGGCCACTAGGTAACGATCGAGTATGGTCGATGAATAGTCTGGAAATGGTGCAACAACAATAAAGATTCGGTCAATATTAGCGACAATGGTTTTAATACCTGAATGGGGAGTAGGGCGCGTTAACTCAGAACGTCGTTCCTCGATAGCTTCAATCACGCCACCGTCTTTTCCGAGTCGGAAGATGATGCGGTCGCCACTGACACAACTGCCCAGATTTTGACGTAAATAAACGCGATGAACTTGGCCGCTCGGTTCTGCTACGTCGGCCTGTTCTCCAAAACGACTGACCACTATCCCCTCAATGCCAGGGCCCAAGTCATTATCGTCGACAGGAATGTCTTGCAGTTTTTTGCGTTGGCTTTTGGCGACGCGACGCTTTTGTTGCAAGGTTAATTTTTGTCGTTTCGCCATAGGTCGTTGTTACTCTAGTCAACTAACTTAGGACCAAAATTACCTGCGTCCATTAAAGCATCGACTTTCGCAGCGCAGATAAAGTCATTAATGGTTAGTCGATTACCAGAATCGTGCGTGGTGAAAGTCACTTCGCAATGGCCATAGCTGACTTGTAAATCGGGATGATGGGCTTCTTTGTTGGCAATCCAGGCGATGGCGTTTACAAAGTTCATGGTGTGGTAGTAGTTTTTGAAATTGAACTGGCGAACGATACGCGTGCCTTCTGAGTTGATAGTCCATGCGGCAACTTGTTCACTCAGTGATTTGATTTCGTCTAATTCAAGCGGACGCTTTCCTTCGTCGTCATAACGGCATTGTTGTTGGGTTAGTTGACTCATCATAAGTTTCCTATAATTACGTTAAGTTGCAATAAATTCAGTCGCAAGCCTATTTGCAGTAAGACTCAATCAGCAACTTTCGAAATGCTTGATTGCAAAGATGCGCTATTTTGCGCGATCATGATGGTAATATTCAACCGTCGTGAGCAATATCCGATCAGATAGGGGAGAACTATGAGTAATTCAAGTACACCGCAAAGTCATGCCGATAACTTGATATGGATTGATTTAGAAATGACTGGGCTTGAGCCAGACTCCGATAAGATCATCGAAATTGCGACGATTGTAACCGATAAAGAGCTAAATACGCTTGCCGAAGGGCCGGTACTTGCGATTCACCAAAGCGACCAAACGTTAGCCGCCATGGATGAGTGGAATACCAAGCATCATGGCGATTCCGGATTAACTCAACGCGTTAAAGACAGCCAGATAAGTGAAATTCAAGCCGCGGAGCAAACCATTGCTTTTTTAGAACAGTGGGTGCCTGCAGGTAAATCGCCCATGTGTGGTAATTCGATTTGCCAAGATAGACGCTTTTTAGCGCGCCACATGCCAACACTAGAGCGATTTTTCCATTACCGTCATATCGATGTGAGCACGGTTAAAGAGCTTGCCAGACGGTGGCAGCCTGAGGCCCTTGATGGATTTACCAAAAAAGGTGCTCACCTGGCGTTAGATGATATTAGAGAGTCGATAGAAGAGCTTAAGTTTTATCGTGAAAAAGTGTTTAAAATTTAAGTGAATTTGGGATAACAAAGGAATCGTTGGCACCATGTTGGACGGCTCAGGTCTTTACACTGCCGAAGAAGTTAAGCGCTTAGAGCAGCTCTATGCGCGATTTCATGATGGCTCCACTTATCCTCTGATGGAGCGAGCAGGAGCCGCTGTCTATAGTGAAATTCGCGATCGATGGCCAGATCGTCGACATTTATTAGTATTGTGCGGAAAGGGCAATAACGGTGGCGATGGCTTTGTTGTTGCTCGTTTAGCGGCACAAGCAGGGCTATCGGTCAGTGTTTTGGTTATGCCCGGAGCTGACAGTAGCCAAGGCGATGCTGAGCGCGCATTAATGCGTTTAAAATCGATTGGTGTCGAACAGCTGCCTTGGCATATTGAGACCTTTCAAAGTCATCACGATAAAGATAACAGCGTTATTGTGGATGCACTGCTAGGGACCGGTGTCAGTGGTGATATTCGCGCGCCCTTCGACGAGGCCATCGCTCAAGTTAACCGCTGTTCTTCGCCAGTGGTGGCAGTGGATCTTCCGAGCGGGCTCATCGCCGATACTGGCAGCATTGCGGGCGCGGCCATCCGAGCAACAATTACCGTGACCTTTATCGCCTTAAAACGTGGGTTGTTGACGGGCATTGCAGCCGAGTTTTGCGGAGAGCTGGTGCTCAATGACCTAAAGTGCGGACAAGGCGTTTTCTCATTAGTGAATCCCAACGTCCATCGTTTTAATTACCTCCAAGGAAAACAGTGGCTCAAGCCGCGACTGAGACACAGTCATAAGGGGCATTTTGGCCATTGTTTAGTGTTGGGCGGTACCTTGGGCTTTCCCGGTGCTGCTCGACTGTGCTCTGAAGCCGCAGCCCGAACGGGCGCTGGTTTAGTGAGCTTGCTCACTCATCCCGAGCACGTACATAGCATTGTTTCGCAAAGGCCAGAGATAATGGCGCATGGGTTGAGTGAAACAGCCACAAAAGACAGCTTTCGCCGTTTATTAGAAGCAGCGACCGTGATTGCCGTCGGGCCAGGTATGGGCCAATTAAAGTGGGGCAAAAATGCACTGGCTTTGCTCGACGATTATCTCGCCGCCGGAAAGGCCAAAGCACCGCCGACGGTTTGGGATGCGGATGCGTTAAATTTACTCGCGCAACGTCCACACGTGATTGAAAATCGAGTGATTACTCCGCACCCAGGTGAAGCGGCTCGTTTGCTGAATACTAGCGTTGCTAAAATTGAAGCCGATCGATTTTCGGCGGTTGCGGAACTGGCTAAACGGTACGGCGGAGTAGCAATATTGAAGGGGTACGGCACCTTAGTCGCCGACGCCGAACAAATTTATGTGATTAATGTCGGCAACCCCGGGATGGCAACTGGCGGCATGGGCGATACCTTAACCGGAATCATCGCGGGCCTTATTGCACAGGGGCTGTCTTTGCTCGACGCGGCTCGACTCGGCGTAGCCATTCATGGCGAAGCTGCGGAATTAGCGGTTAATATTGACGGTACTCGACAAGAAAGAGGCTTGTTAGCCTCAGACCTTTTCCCGTATATTCGCCGCCTTGTTAATCCGATGGGCGAATAATCGTGACGACGGTTTTGTTACATGACGAGACAGATACATTAGCGTTTGGTGGTCTACTGGGCGCCGAATTGAAAGGTCGGCAGACGCTGGTCTTTTTAAACGGTGATTTGGGTGCCGGAAAAACCACGTTAGTTCGAGGTGTATTACGTGGCGTTGGTTTTCAAGGTTCCACCAAAAGCCCAACCTACACCTTGGTCGAACCCTATGAGTTAGACGGTTGGGTAGTGTATCATTTTGACTTATACCGCATTAGTGACCCAGAAGAATTGGAGTTTATTGGCGTTGATGAGTATTTAAACCAACCTAATGCGGCCTCTTTGATCGAGTGGCCGGAGCGTGGTGCGGGTTGGTTGCCGGAGCCAGAGTTAGTGATCAATCTAGCGTATCTCTCACGTGGGCGGGAGCTTACCATGACCGGTGACTCAGAGTTGATACAGCATATCACTCAACGTTGGGAGCGCCGGTTAAGTTCAGAGTCAGCGGAACAGTCATAAGCTGTGGAACTATAGGCACTTTTAGTGTCCAATAAAGAATAGGGGAGCCTAGCATTACGTCGCTAGAGCAAGATCAAGAGCTGAAGTGTCAGCCAGTCCATAAAATAAAGATGTTGTAGTTGATGGAAAAATTAATGATAAGAACGGTGCTTATTTTAGCGTCATTGCTGGCAGCCAATCTTTTCGCTGCAAATATCAAAGGCATGCGCTTTTGGCAGTCGCCTGATAGCACTCGCGTGGTGGTTGACCTAACCGGGCCTGCTGAACACAGTATCTTTACCCTGAAAGATCCTGACCGTATGGTGATCGACTTAAAAGGCGCAGCATTAAGTTTTGATCCCGCCGATCTCGATATTAAATCGTCCTTGGTACAGCACGTTAGAACCAGTGAAAAAGATAATTCAGTTCGTGTTGTTTTAGATCTCAAGCGCACTGTGTCGTTTAAGTCATTTGAGTTAGAACCCTACCAAAGTTATGGGCATCGACTGGTTGTCGACCTGTTGGATGAAAGTAACCAAGAAGAGCCACCGAAACCTAAGGCCGCCACCACCACAGGAAAACGCGATATTGTGGTTGCCATTGACGCCGGACATGGTGGGGATGATCCGGGTGCGGTAGGAGCGAAAGGTACTCTTGAAAAGACCATTGCGTTGAGTGTTGCTAAAGAGTTGGCAAAAAAAGTCGATGCAACACCGGGGATGAAAGCGGTGTTGGTTCGTAAGGGTGACTACTTTATTAATTTACGTAAACGAACCCAAATCGCGCGGCAAAACCAAGCGGATATCTTTGTATCAATACACGCCGATGGGTTCCACGATAAGCGAGCACGAGGCTCTTCGGTTTGGGTTGTTTCTCCGAAAGGTGCAGAGTCAGAAATGGGGCGCTGGTTAGAGCAACGAGAAAATGAATCGGATTTGCTCGGTGGCGTAGAAAGTTTAAGCAACAAAGATCCATTATTGGCAAAAGTACTTCTCGATTTATCTACGTCTTACTCTGTTAGTGCAAGCCTTGATGCCGCTACTCATGTGCATCATAAAATGGCACGAGTTGCGCCGAAGATGCATAAAAAGCGCGTTGAGCGAGCGGCATTTGTGGTTTTAAAAATGCCAGATATACCTGCCATGTTGGTCGAGTTAGCGTTTATTTCTAATCCTCAAGAAGAAAAATTACTTCGCAGTTCATCGCATCGACAAAAGCTTGCTAACGCGATTTATGATGGATTGCACGTATACTTTAAAGACAATCCTCCCGACGGAACCCTGTTTGCGTCTCAGCGAAAAAAGCCCACTCACTACACCATAAAAAGTGGTGACACTTTATCTGGAATAGCATCGCGATTTAATTTGAGCATCGCAGAGTTAAAACAATTGAATAAACTGAACGGCGATGACATTCGAATTGGTCAACGATTGAAATTAACTCGTTAGTCATATGACCAAGCAAACATCGGAACGAATCCATCAGCTTGATAATCAGCTAGCCAACCAGATAGCTGCAGGAGAAGTGGTCGAAAGACCCGCTTCTGTGGTTAAGGAATTATTAGAAAACAGTGTGGATGCTGAGGCGACCCGAATCGATATTGACATTGAACGTGGCGGAGCGCGACTGATCCGAATTGTTGATAATGGTCGCGGTATTCACAAAGATGATCTTCCCCTGGCCTTGAGCCGTCACGCAACCAGTAAAATTCGTTCATTTGATGATTTATGTGCGGTTGCGAGTATGGGATTTCGTGGTGAAGCGTTAGCCAGTATTGCGTCAGTCTCTCGGCTGCTATTACGCAGTCGTCAAGAGGGACAGGATATTGGCTGGCAGGCTGTGACTGAAGGCCGCGACATGGCGGTAAAGGTTTCTCCGGCTGCAGCGGTTGTAGGTACTTGTATTGAAGTTGCTGACTTATTTTTTAATACGCCGGCTCGCAGAAAGTTTTTACGCACCGAAAAAACCGAGTTTACTCATATCGAAGACGTCGTTAAACGAGTCGCTTTGGCCAACCCCGATGTTGCCTTGGTGTTAAAGCACAACGGCAAAGTGGTGCGACGTTTTCCGGCGGCAACCAATAACCCAGAAGTAAAACTGAAAGCCGTGTGTGGCAGTGCTTTTTGCAAAGCGGCCATTGCCTTTTCGGGTGAGTTAGAACAGCTGAAGATTTATGGGTGGCTGGCATCTCCCAATTATCATCGCAGTGAATCAGACACTCAATTTATTTTTATCAATCAACGACCGGTTAAAGATCGATTACTCAGTCACGCTATTCGACAAAGCTATTCAGGATTGATACCGACAGGGCGATTCGCGTCTTATGTCATTTACATTGATTGCCCACCGAGCGAAGTGGATGTGAACGTTCACCCAACCAAACATGAAGTTCGTTTTCGTAATCCCCGGTTTGTACACGATTTTTTAGTGAAGTTGTTGCAACAATGTTTGGCTTCTGAAGCGACTCTATTTGACTCAAGTGTTGCCGCTTCTAGTGCAAATGAAGCTCCAAGCGTGCCAAGTGAGGCGAATGCGTTGAGTCAGCAAGCAACATGGACTGAAAACTCGGGAGGCAGCGCGATTGATGCCTCGGCGGCTGACTCACCAAGGCATTATCGATCAAGTTCTCGATCAAGTTCTCAATCAAGTTACCAACCAAATTATCGCCCTTCGCCGGCCGTGGTTCAGGCGAGTCGGTCGGTGTATGCGAGCGCTCAGCAAGCATCCAATCCATTACCTTCAGCGCATCGTCAGCCGCACTCAGAAGAGAATGACCGTCAAATCGGGAATCAGTCTGCCAAAGTTATTTCGACAAACCAAGGCGAAGCTTTGTGGCTTGGTCGCTATTGGATCGACCGTTCGAGCGCTCAATTACTCCTGGTCGATGTTTGGGGAGCTTACATCGAATATTTAGCTCAGCAGTTAAGTCATACGTCGATACCCACCAAGCCATTACTGATTCCGCAAGTTTTTGCAGTACAAAGCACCGACTGGATCGAGCAAGCGGAACTCTATTCTTCACTGGTGCAGCTTGGTATTGAGTTATCACCCGCTGGCGAGCAGCAGCTCATGCTGCGTAAGCTTCCAGAGCTGCCGATTAATCTACCGGTAACTTGGTGGGTTCAAGGGCTGACGACTATGCTCATGTCGACGGTGGTTCCCGAGCTTTCGTTAGAGCAAGTTCGACAGCGTCTACTCGATGCATTACTCAAGATTGAGCCGAGTGAGCAAGCGGCTGTTTTCGATGGGTTAGTGGATTGGGGGCGTCAAGCGTTAACCCGCGGTGAAATCTCTTCTCAACATATCTTGTCGATATCCAGCGATGTCGTGGCAAAGCGATTGGGGAGTCAACTTTGATGAGTGAACTTCGATGACTCTACCGAAAGCTTCCCGCGAGTTGCCGATAGTATCGATTATGGGGCCGACAGCGTCGGGCAAAACTGACTTGTCCATTGGGCTAGCGCAAGCCATTGACGGCGAGATCATCAGCGTCGATTCAGCCTTGATCTACCGCGGTATGGATATAGGCACTGCGAAACCAACGAAAGAAGAACAAGCAGGCATTCCTCATCATTTACTGGATATTTGCGATCCTGCCGAAAGCTATTCAGCGGCAGACTTCCTGGCGGATACTTTTCGACTCATTGATGACATAAAAGCGCGTGGTCGTTCGCCAATTCTTGCCGGTGGCACCATGTTGTACTTTAAAGCGTTGGTGGCCGGTTTGGCGGATCTTCCCGCAACCGATGAACAGGTTCGACAACAGGTTCAACAACGAATTCGCGAACATGGGATTGAACAGTTGCATGCCTATTTGGCGACGTTTGACCCGAAGACGGCTGAGCGACTGCACGCTACCGACACACAAAGAGTGTCAAGAGCCGTTGAAGTGTATTTAATGTCGGGTAAACCTCTTTCTCAATATCACGCCGAGCAAGAACAGTATTCTTTTCCTTACCCTTTGTTACAAGTGGCCATCGCGCCCACCGAGCGAGATGTTTTGCATCAGCGTATAGAAAAACGTTTTGATCAGATGCTAGCCGCAGGATTTGAAGAAGAGGTCCGCAAGCTATATGAACGGGGAGATCTGACCCTAGAGCACCCATCCATTCGGTGTGTCGGTTATCGTCAAATGTGGCAATATTTAAGCGGTGAGCTGTCTCTCGAAGAAGCGCGTTTTCGAGGGATCGTCGCGACACGTCAGTTGGCAAAACGACAGTTCACTTGGTTACGCAGTTGGGAAGGGGTTGAGTGGATGGACTCGTTGGCCGCAAATAATTGTCACAAACTATTGAAAAAAATGGGTAATATCTCCATATAGCAGTTTGGTGAAGGCATGCTACACTATTATGGAAGTTGCGCGCGTCGTAATTTTTTTGACTCGATGCAAGTCGAGTAAGTGATTACTTGCTTCTGTCTTCGAGTTATATTTAAACCAAATTTTTTGGGTTTTATGTCTGCAAGAGCTCCCGAGAATAAGAAAACGGGATTAGAACAATAACAGTATAAGGAGAGTTACCATGCCAAAAGGGCAATCTTTACAAGACCCTTTCTTAAATGCTTTACGCCGCGAACGCGTTCCAGTCGCGATTTACTTGGTGAACGGCATTAAATTACAAGGGCAGGTAGAGTCATTTGATCAGTTTGTAGTGTTACTTAAAAACACTGTTAGCCAAATGGTTTACAAGCATGCAATTTCGACCATCGTTCCGGCGCGTAATGTTCGCTTACCACACACCGGTGAAAATGGTAACGGTGACGAAGACGCGGGTCACAACGCGTAATCATCATTAAGTTTTTGCACATAAACCAAGGCAACCGCCTACGTTGTCTTGGTATAATATTGCTCCGATCTTTTACAACTTTATACAGGTAGCTTCACAGAGTGTTTGACCGTTATCAGGGTGGCGAGCGCGCTGTCCTTGTCCATGTTGACTTTCCTGACCAAAATAATCAGGAAGACCTTACCGAATTTGTAGATTTAACCACTTCTGCAGGCCTTGAGATTCTGGGAATAATCACCACCAGTCGTTCGTCTCCGCAGCCGAAATATTTTGTCGGCACGGGAAAAATAGAAGAAGTGGCCGATTTAGTGGAGCAAGAGAAAGCCGATGTCGTGCTGTTCAATCACAGTCTCTCACCCTCTCAAGAACGTAATATTGAATATTTAACTAAATGCCGTGTGGTTGACCGGACCGGGTTGATTCTCGATATTTTTGCCCAGCGAGCCCATACTCATGAAGGGAAGCTTCAAGTCGAACTGGCTCAGCTGCAACACATCTCCACTCGATTGGTTCGTGGATGGACTCACTTAGAGCGCCAAAAGGGCGGTATCGGTCTGCGAGGACCGGGCGAAACTCAGTTAGAGACTGACCGTCGTTTACTAAGAGAGCGTATAAAGACGATTCGTAAACGTTTAGAAAAGGTTGAGCGTCAACGAGAACAAGGCCGCCGTTCGCGTAAACGTGCGAATGTACCGACGGTGTCTCTCGTTGGGTACACCAATGCTGGAAAGTCGACCTTGTTCAATCGCTTAACCGAGTCTCGGGTACTCGCTGCCGATCAGTTATTTGCGACTCTAGATCCAACTCACAGACGTATTAACATCAACGAACAACAAAGCGTGATATTGGCCGATACCGTTGGGTTTATTCGGCACTTGCCACATGACTTGGTTGCTGCCTTTAAAGCGACATTGCAAGAAAGCCGTGAAGCCGATATTTTGTTACATGTTATTGATGCATCGGACGAACGAAGAGAAGATAATAAAGAACAGGTTTACCTAGTTCTAGATGAAATTGGTGCTAACGACAGCCCTTTAGTAGAAGTGTACAATAAGTCTGATAAAGTCGATGGTATGGCAGCACGAGTCGAGAAAGATCCTGAAACTGAGCGCTATCGTGTATATTGTTCTGCGGTTACAGGTGTAGGGCTCGACGGATTGTTTGAAACTATTGCAGCATTATTGCAGCAAGATTGGGTTGAGACCGTTTTGCGCTTGTCACCCGCTGAAATGGCACTGCGCGGGCAGTTGTACGATTTAAAATGTGTTCAGTCAGAGCGTATCACAGACCAGGGCGAGTTTATTATTGAAGTCAGAATGACGATTGCTGACTGGAAGCGCCTTGAACGAAAAAATGAGATTGATTTAAAAAGGTTGGAGCATGACTCCAACCTCTTAACTTAACTTTGATAAGAAACTGGAGATCAATATGACCTGGAATTCGCCGGGCGGAAACAATAAAGACCCTTGGGGTAACCGGAACAAACAAAATGGACCGCCAGATATGGACGAAGCCATAAAAAATCTTTGGAAAAAGATTTCTGGAGGCAATGGCAATGGCGGCAATCAAAAGCCAGCCAGCATGAAGCCTTTTGTGTTTATAGGTTTGGTGGTGGGATTTGTGTTTTGGGTAATTGCCGGAATTCACACCGTCAATGAACAAGAGCGTGGTGTTGTTCTGACGTTTGGGAAATTTCGAGACATTGTTGGGCCAGGAATTAACTGGGTACCTTATGGTATTTCGACTTTGACAAAGGTTAACGTTAATAAGGTAGATCAGAAACGTGTCGACGGTAGCATGTTGACGAAAGACTTAAACATTATTGATGTTGAAATTGGTATTCAATATCGTATCGATGATCCGAAAGACTTTCTGTTTAACTTATCGACACCTGATTTTACCCTTGTGCAAGCCGCAGAAAGTGCATTACGTCAAGTTGTCGGTGATAGCCAAGTAGATGACCTTCTAACCACCGAAAAAACACGAATTCGTAACGAGTTATCGGTTGAGTTAATTCGAATTCTAGATTCTTACCAGACTGGGTTGAAGATCGAGCAGGTAACTTTAGAAAAAGCGAACCCTCCTCCGGCTCTTAATGAAGTTTTTGCTGACGTGAACAGTGCTGAACAAGATGCAAAGAAAGAAGTGCAGAATGCCGAAGCCTATCGTAATGAAGAGCTTCCGAAAGCAACTGCTAATGCTGAGCAGCTAAGACAACAAGCTGATGCTTATAAAGCTCGAACGCTCGCTCAGGCAAATGGTGAAGTAGCTCGTTTCGCAAAGTTATTGCCTCAATATGAAGCTGCACCTCGAGTGACTCGTGACCGGTTGTACATTGAGACTTTAGAGCAGATTTTGTCTAACTCGACCAAAGTAATGGTTGATGTTGATGGGGGTAACAACATGATGTATTTGCCTCTTGATCAAATAATGAAAAAGAAGAAGGAGCAATAGAATGCAATTTAGAACCGTATTTATCGTTGCTCTAGTTGGCTTGTTAGTCATTACAGGCGCAAACTCAATCTTCAGAGTCAATGAAGCTGAGAGAGCATTGAAGCTGCGTTTCGGAAAAGTTGAGCGAGATGCGAATGACTTACCAGTTGTGTTCGAGCCAGGACTTCACTTTAAGCTTCCATTTTTTGAGAACATGATAAAGCTCGACGCGCGCGTGCAAACTATGGATCCTCGTCCGGACGTATTCACAACATCGAATAAGCAGTTTTTAAATGTTGATACCTATGTTCTCTGGCGAGTGAATGATTTTTCTCAGTTTTATTTGCGTACTAACGGGCAGTTCCGCGAAGCGGAAAAGCTGATAGAACGGCTCGTTGACAATGGTCTGCGAGATCAGTTTGGTCAACGAACCTTACAAGATTCAATTTCAGAGCAACGCCAGGATTTGATGGAAGAGATTCGCTCAGACGTCAATCAACGTGTGCCAGAGTATGGTATAGAGGTGGTGGATATTCGAGTTAAGAAAGTTAATTACACACCTGAAGTTGTGCTTGATGTATACGAGCAAATCAAATCTGAGCGACGGGCTACAGCGATTGATATTCGTTCGCAAGGGCAAAAAGAAGGAAATATCTTGAAGGCTAAAACGGATGCTGATGTTCAACGAATCATTGCAGAAGCCGATGAGTATGCTCGTACAACACGTGGTGAAGCGGATGCTGAAGTCGCGCGAATCTATGCTGAAACTTACAATAAGAACCCTGAGTTTTACGCGTTCTTACGTAGTCTTGATGCCTATAAAAAGTCATTCAGCAACAAAGATGATGTACTGGTTATTAAGCCTGATAGTGAGTTCTTCAAGTACTTGAAAGACTCCAGCGGAAAGTAGCACTAAAACCGCTATCGAAATAAAAGCCCAGCCTTAGTGCTGGGCTTTTTGTTGTTACAATCTTATTAAGATCGCACATTGGCTTAATCTGCGAATTTCTGGCTAGGTGAATTTTATGCACTCAATTTTAACGGCGATTGCCCTGATGATGGTGTTTGAGGGGATTTTGCCATTTGTTAATCCGCAATTATGGCGTGCAGCCATGTTAGCTCTCGCAGCTCAATCCGACGCCAACTTGCGTTATCTTGGCGCTGCATTAATGCTGAGCGGAATTATGGTTGCCTGGAGTCTCGCTTCTTTTTAAGCGCTGACTTGAGGTGGCCTTGTATACCGATATTTCGCTAAGGTGATGAGTTTTCGGGATATTTTTATCTCGAGCCCAAAAAGAGCTCGAGGGCTGCAGAGGAATTCTAAGTAAAAGTTATCGGTTTAGGTTGAACAGGCGTTGTCGCGGGCTACCAGAAGGGGTAAAATTCGCGGTTTGGTCTTCTGCTCGGAGCCACCGGCCTTCGAGAAACAGCTAAATAAACTGGGCATTGAAACAGACTATGGCAAAAAATGTTGTTGTATTAGGCACCCAATGGGGTGACGAAGGTAAAGGTAAGGTTGTAGACCTTTTAACCGACCGAGTATCTGCAGTTGTCCGTTACCAAGGAGGGCACAATGCAGGCCACACCTTAGTCATCGACGGCGAGAAAACGGTACTGCATTTGATTCCTTCTGGTGTGTTACGAAATGACGTAACTTGCTACATCGGTAATGGCGTAGTGCTTTCTCCTGAAGCTCTGATGGAAGAAATTCACATGCTCGAGGAGCGCAAAGTACCGGTACGTCAACGTCTTCGAATCAGTGCTGCTTGTACATTAATATTGCCTTACCATATTAAATTAGACCAAGCTCGAGAAGCCGCTAAGTCCGGAGACAAGAAAATTGGTACTACCGGCCGCGGAATTGGGCCTGCGTATGAAGATAAGGTTGCTCGTAGAGGCCTTCGCGTAGAAGATTTGTTCTACCCTGATCGCTTGAAAGAAAAATTAGCAGAAGTTCTGGAATACCATAACTTTGTATTGACTGAATACTTCAAAACCGAAGCGGTCGACTTAGACACATTGTTTCAACAATGCTTGGAATGGGCTAAAGAAATTAAACCTCTCGTTGCCGATGTTCCTGAGCAATTGCATCAAGAGCGAGCAAAGGGGCAGTCCTTATTGTTTGAAGGCGCTCAAGGCACTTTGCTAGACATCGATCACGGTACATTCCCTTTTGTTACTTCATCGAATACAACGGCTGGCGGAACGGCTACAGGTAGTGGCTTTGGTCCTTTGTATCTTGATTATGTCCTTGGTATTACCAAAGCCTACACAACTCGTGTCGGTGGTGGGCCATTTCCTACCGAGCTCCATGACGAGATAGGAGAGCGTTTGGGAGAGAAAGGGCATGAGTTTGGTGCAACAACGGGCCGTCGTCGACGCTGTGGTTGGTTGGATGCTGTGGCGTTACGCCGTGCCGTTCAAATAAACTCAGTTTCAGGATTCTGTTTAACCAAATTGGATGTTCTTGACGGTTTAGAGACCGTTAAAATCTGTACCAGTTATTCTTGCCCTGACAATGGTGAGATGGATGTAACACCAGTGGGAGCGGAAGGTTTTGCGAAAGTGACGCCTAACTACATTGAGTTACCTGGTTGGAGTGATAACACCTTTGGTGTTAAGAATTACGATGAACTCCCAGAAAATGCGAAAGCATTTATCAAAAAGATAGAAGAAGTGGTTGGTGTTCCTGTTGATATCGTTTCGACGGGTCCCGATCGCAACGAAACCATTATTTTGCGTGATCCTTTCGCATAACCGTGGTTTTAGAGTGTGGTGGTTAACCTCTGCTGTGGCAGTAAAATCTAAACTCGATACTGCCAACAGGTTAGAATGTCGTATTGGTAGGTAATCAACACGACATTATTGATTTAAAGGTGCCATTGAATGAAAGGAATCATTGACTCAAAAGTATTCTTGATTCTAAAAAAATAAGGGGCTGAAAAGCCCCTTTTTTGTTGAGTTGGAATAAGAGCGGTCAAGGTGATCAATGCTCACAGTAAAGCAGAGTGGTTCTTAAATAAGCCGGGACGCAGACACGTACGAGATTCTTTATAAAACACCTAACAAAGCTCTTCACAAAAGCACCTCACAAAATACTTTACAAAGCTCTGCGCAAAACTCTTTCGAATACTCTTAACTTAACACTCTTAACAAAATAAAAAATACACCCAACATAAAGTCCGCCCATAACAGGTTATGAGCGTATAACTATGTATCCATTCATTTTTAAATGAATGTCATCTAGGGCACAGCAACAAGCAAGTTAACGATTCGTTTTAAGCTGCGTTTGTTCTTCGGCAAATCGTTGTTCTAAATAATTGTATTGCGAAGGCTCATTTTTCGGAGCCTTTGATTTTTGTTGAGCGATTGCTGCTAAAAAATCTTCCATCGACCCTTCTTCAACAGGGTAAGCCAAGTGACGGTGTACAAACATAACCAGTTCCTTACAGTTATTACCGATAAGTAAAGTGTAGTGCGTGGTTGAAAATTGCACTATCGCAAAGTTCAATAAAACGTGTGAGAGATTGTCCCGAGTTTAATAAGGGCGCGGAAAAAATCGCGCCAAGAATTTAGGCGTAATACGCAGGACGTCACTTTTGTCAATTTTTATACGTTTCAGTTATCACAGCCTGAGTCTTTAGTAGAATCGCGTTCCTAAACGCGATTCAATGGAGTCTTAGGGGCCTCAAACTGAGTGATGCTTTCAAACCATTAGATTTAACATGTCCGGCGTTGTCTAGATTGGCTAGTCCAGTTCTGGTTGTTGTTTAACAATGGCGGCTTTGATGGTGTCACTGACGGCAACTTTCTGGCCTGTTTTGTAGTCGACCATGACTACTCGTGCTTTGCCTAGTGTCGTTATTGTTTGCTGCTGCAGACTGAAAACCGCGTATTCTTGAATAATTTCCTGATCGCCAAGCTCTAACGTGCGACACCCAACCTTCAATTGATCTGGGTAAGTAACAGGGCGTCGATATCGACATTCTGTGTTGGCCAAGATGGGGCCCACTTGAGTTTCTTGCATTTCAGACATGATCTTGGTTTGTTCCATATAGGCAATGCGCGCACTTTCAAAGTAGCGAAAATAGACCACGTTATTAACATGATTGAATGCGTCCATTTCTCCCCATTGCACAGGAATATCAATGATAATTGGATACTGCTCAATAAACTCTTGAAGACTTAAAGACATAACTTACCTTTTAAAACCGTTGAGTAGCGAATGTAGTGGAATTTTAAATTGAGTTAATAATATTCCCGTGAGCAAAATGGCGATTCCAATAATCTTATTACTGCTTAAGGTTTCGCCTGCTATGGGAATGGCTAAGACACCAACAAATACGATGCCCGTTGAAGCAAGAATACTCGCCTCGTAACTTCTAAGGACTTTAAGCACCTGATTAAAAACAATTAATGTGAGCGCTAAGCCGATGATACCATTCGCCAAAATGACGATCCAATCGTACAGTGAATGGTTAAAGTGCAAGCCATCTTCGCTGATTCCCCAAACGACAAGCGGCATTCCTCCGATCCAAATGGCGATCGTTGACAGCATAACCGGTGACAAGGCCTGCGGATGGTAAACCATAAAGCGGCGAATTAAATTGTTGGTTAGAGCCAAGAAAAAGACGCCGGCGCTAACCAAAAATATTCCATTCATTTCTTCCGGAGCTGGTAACTGCTCGAAGTAAACCGTAAGACCAGATAATGCCACAATACACCCTAAGGCCTGAATCAAAAATGGCCGCTCCTGCATAATGAAAATACTTAATATCATGGTTACTAGGCCAACAAAATTGACTAAATAAGCATGAGTAGTAACGGGCAAATGCTCTAGCCCCGCCAAGAACAAATAACGAACAAGAGTAAAGTTTGCTAATCCAATCGCAACGGGATAAAACCACTGCACAGGGGTAAGCGTGCGTGGAAAAGGTTCTTTTTTCCAGAGGAAGGTATAGAGAGTAAGAAAAACCAAAGCAACCAGAATTTGTAACCAGTTAAAGGTAAATGGCGATATTCGCTCTAATGACACCTTCGCCAATACGATGACTAGCGCAGCAAAAAAAATAGTCACTATGAGAGCCAAAGCGGCTTTTAAGTGCGAATTCATGGCACTCCTTACGTTTAAAGTGCTGGGTCAACTACTAACTGCTTGAGTAGGTAATGCGATTGCTGTATGTTTAACCAGACTGGATGTATCCACGGTTTAAGTCGTTGTTCAATCGCAAGACACATAACCCAAGAATATTGAAACTTACTGTTTAGACTCGCGCGAGGTGATTTCTTCGAAGAGATTGAAAACTCTGTTGTAACAGGGCCAATTCTCTGTCTTTGTGCTCTTCGCGATCGGCAAGTAGGTGTAAATGAGTTCATGGTGCCGAAGCGTATCCAAGTCTATGAGCAAATCTTTGTCAATTAATAGCTCGACAGAATACCTTA
The DNA here is from genome assembly GCF_031198435.1 of Pleionea litopenaei. Lineage (GTDB taxonomy): Bacteria > Pseudomonadota > Gammaproteobacteria > Enterobacterales > Kangiellaceae > Pleionea > Pleionea litopenaei. The sequence continues at coordinate 1,951,296 of NZ_CP133548.1, read as the reverse complement.
ATCATACTTGGGTTTAAATGCGCTGATTACTTCCTTCCATTGCTCAGAGTGTTTTGAAGAAAGAAAATGATTTAAAACTAGTGATTTAAAGAAAACCATTGAAAGATAGAAAGAGCTCTTACAATCGAAAGCGAGATGTCATCTTGATCAATATTAGTGAAGTCTAACGATGTCTAAGGCAGCAGTCACCCTCGAAGGTGATTATTATTTGCACAATGTTCGTGTGATGCTTAAGTTTGTCGTCGAACGATATCAATTTTTACTGAATGAAAGCGAACTCAATTACTATGAGACTTTCTCTTCGTTGTCTGACGATGCGCAACGACTTTATACGCGCTGTTTAATGCGAAAAGGTGAGTGGTTTCGGCTAAATAAGCTCCAATATTCTGAAATTAGCAATCGCGAGCAAGCTTTTGATGAGCTGCTATCCGTTGGTTTTTCATCACTGGGCGAGGTATCAGACTTTCCTGAAATTCTCCGGCTGTTTACACGGACCGAACTCATCGACTACTTTGCCGAACTCCCGATTAAAACCTTAAAACGAAAAGAGATGGACGACTACTTGATTAGCCTGTTTTCTTCCTCACCAGCGAGTTTGCAGTCAGTTGAGCGATTGTTTGAATGTCCGGTTTTAAAAATATCTTCCAATATCTTTGATGTCTTTAGATTGTTATTTTTTGGTAATCTCCACCAAGATTTAACGGAATTCGTATTACAAGACTTGGGCATTGTTACTTACCCTAGTTACGTTATTAGTGATGTAAACTTACCCATTCAATCTCGGCAAGCGTTAACCGATCTGTTTGTTCTGCATGAAATGAGTGAACAATTATACGACGCGAAAGACTTATCTGACGATGTACTAATTGAGTTCACTTCTCGACTAACATCTGTCACTCCTAGTTCAAGCTTAGTCAAACGACGATATGATCGATTAGCTAATCGATTAGGTCGCGAGTTCGAGCGAAATAAAAATTATTCTAAAGCCATTGAACTCTATCAATTAAGCGATGCAATTCCTTCGAATGAGCGACTTATTCGGTGCCTTGATTATATGGGAGAATACGCTTTAGCCTGGCAAAGGCTTCAGGAAACAACTCTCTTATCATCGTCTTCTTCAGAACAACACTTCACTCGCGTTTTTGGCCCTAAACTCGCTAAAAAGTTAGATGTCGAATTTTTAGCTGATAAATTACAAGTAAAAGAAGAAGACAGAATTCAACTTTGCAAAGTTATGCATTCGGTAGAGTTAGATGTAGCAAACCATTATCTATCGAATAATGCGCTCAGTTTTTGGAGTGAAAACGCATTAATGAATTCCCTTTTTGCTTTAACCTTCTGGGAGGCGATGTTTCTTGATATTGATGGTGCTTTTTATAATCCATTTCAAAGTCAACCAAGTGATTTGTATGAACATGATTTTACTAAGCGACGAGAAGTTGTGTTCGATAGGATTTTCTCTGAAATGCAAGATGAAACGCTTTATCGAAAAAGACTTCTTGAAAATTACACGCAGTTTTACGGCCAACATTGTCGCTTCATTCATTGGGGATGCTTAGAGCAACGGGTTGAAGACTGGTTTGATACGCAGGCGTTAGAAAGTTGTGATTTTGTACAAGAACATTCAAGTGTTAGCTTATTTGAGTTAGCCTTAAATAAAATTCCTCTGTCGCACATTGCTGCAATTGTGACGCATATATTGAAAGACCCCAAAGAACATCGAAGCGGTCTTCCTGATTTAATTGTTTTCGATAGATCTGGTTATCGGCTGGTCGAAGTCAAAGGTCCCGGTGACCGTTTGCAGAATAATCAAAAAATATGGATGGATTTTTTCAGTAAAAATAAGGTACCTCATCAAGTAATACGCGTGGATTACCATGAGTGACGTAGCGTTTTCCTTTTCAGTAAAGGAACTGGCCGACTTCTCTGGTCGAAGTGGCGATTTGGAGCTGGTTTCTGTTGCGGGGCCTACGGCACAAGAAGGAATTCAAGGGCATCAACGTTGGCAAGCAAAGCAAAAGACAAAAGAAAGTAACTATCAAGCGGAATACAGTATCGAACATTTCGGTAGTCAACTTGGATATAACTACCGAGTCGGTGGTCGGGTTGATGGTGTACTTTTTTCTCCAGTAAGTGACTGTGAAAATGAGGAGGATGTTGAGGGCGAACACTCAGGTAATGAGGTTGTTAAAACAATAGTCTCGAAAGCAATCGCTGAGAAAAATGAGACTCAGCGGCCTATTTGGATAGAAGAAATTAAAACGACGTATGTTGAAGTAGAACAGCTTACCGAAGCTATAATTTCTATCCAGCTTGCTCAGCTAAAGTATTATGGGTTTTTGATTGCAAACAAATTTGAGTTGCCTGAAATTGAACTTCGTTTAGTATGGATTCGTTTACCTCGTGAGCGAGAAACGATCAAAAGTTATCGGTTTAACATCGATGAGTTAACGTCGTTTTTTGAAAGAGGAGTACAGCGGTATTTATCTTGGCTAGTTAAAGTTGAAGAGCATCGATTAAACTTAAGAAAAAGTTGTTCTGAATTGATGTTTCCATTTTCTGGCTTTAGGGAAAATCAGCGTGCTCTATGTGCAGAAGTATTTCGACGTATTCGAAGTGAACAGAGCTTAGTGTTTGAGGCACCAACCGGAATAGGGAAAACCATCAGTGTTTTATTCCCCGCATTTAAATCTTACGGCGAAGGATTTGTTGATCAGGTTATTTTTGCAACGGCAAAACAATCGGGACGAGTTGCCGTGTCAGAGACCTGCGATCTACTGAACCAACAAATTGGCTTAGAATTATCGTCGAGTAAACACAGAGATAGTGAGAATAATGCCAGTTGCAAAGGTATCAAGTCGCTTTCAATTTCTGCAAAAGACTCTACTTGTTTCTGCGCAATGAATGCCAAAAATAGCATGGTACAGGTCACTGATGAAGAGGGACGGACGCGAGAAGTCTGCAAGTATAAGCGAGGCTTCTATGATCGCTTGCCAGACGCATTGAACACAAGTTTTGATGAGACAAATTTAGATAAATCGCGGTTACTTGAAATAGCCGAAGACTTTCAGCTATGTCCATTTTCTTTAAGTTTAATATTAACCAAATGGTTTGATTTGGTTGTTCTAGACGTTAATTATATTTTTGATCCTCTTATTTGACCTTTACCCCAAATAACAGACACAGGTTTTAAGCTGCCGACTCTTCAAATATCATCGGGGCTTTATAGTCCAGATGAGAGTGACGACGCTTTCGATTATAAAATCCTTCGATATATCTAAACAAGCTCATTCTTGCTTCTCGTAGATTGAAGTAATTTTCGAAGTTCACATGTTCGGTTTTTAATGTGCCAAAGAAGCTTTCAGCAACGGCATTGTCCCAGCAGTTTCCTTTTCGGCTCATACTGATAGTGACGCCAACCAATAACGATTCGAGTTCTTCAGAAACATACTGGCATCCTCGGTCTGAATGAAAAAGCTTCGGTAAGCAACCTCGACGCGCTTGAGCCATTTTAACCGCATCACAGACAAGCTCCGCTTTCATGTGTTCTGCGAGCTGCCAACCGATAACCGCTCGTGAATATAAGTCGATGATAACAGCCAGATAAATCCAACCCGTGCTCGTCGGAATATAAGTAATATCACTCACCCAAACTTGGTTGGCTTCTTCAACTTTAAACTCTCGGTTAAGCAAATTATTAGCCACTGGCTTACCATGACTCGAGTCGGTTGTGACAACGAACGCTTTAAACTGCTTAGGGTAGATATTATTCTCCCGTTTCAGGCGAGCCACTCGCTTATGATTAACGGGTTCTCCTGATTCCTTCAGCTCCTTCGTAAGCCTTGGGACACCATAGGTCTGTTCGTTATCGTTAAAACACTCTACAAGCTTGCCGAGCAGGCGTTCATCTTCGATTTGTCGTGCACTCGGAGGCCTACTTCGCCAATCGTAATAACCCGAATAAGAGACGCCCAGAGCTCGACACTGTAAATAAACATTAAACTCTGGGTGTTCTTCAATAAACTGATATTTTACGCTTGGTGCTTCGCAAAGTAGGCAGCTGCCTTTTTTAATATTTCTTTTTCCTGCCTGAGTTCTGCCACCTCTTTTCTGAGTTGTTTTAATTCCTGCTCTGGCGTAAGCTCGACTTCTGACGCTAACAATTCACTCCGATACTTGGTGACCCAGCTATAGAGTGAGTTTGGATTAACGCCTAGTTCTTGTGCTATGGAAGCCGTGCTGCGATCACTTGATATCGCTAACTGAACCGCATCAAGCTTGAATTGTTTAGAATACTTTTTATTTGACATTTGGATACCTCATTTCTGATATTGTAACTAAGAAATCTGTATCCGTTAAATTGGGTAAGCCTCATATTCAACTGGCTCACTTTGAGCAGTTTGGTAAAAGCCAAGTGGTGTTAGTCGATGAAGGTCATAATTTAATTGATCGATCTCGACAAATGTATTCGGCAGACATTATTGAGTCCGATGCCCTAAATGTACTTCAAGAAACACAGCATAAAACTTTCTTTACAAAACAAATTAACCGATTAAGTAGTGTATTAGTTGCTGTTGAAGAGCTGGCCAAGTCAACGTCAACTGAACAGTCGAGAGGTAATGCTAAGGATAACTCAGAATGGAGAGGGGGTGTTTTGGATTCTGCGTTGATAGAAAAACTCCATGCAACCACTCAAAGTATTCAAGCCAACCTGTTTGATTTTTCTCTCTCTGAAAGCTTGTCTGAGTTAGAAATGAGTTGGTTAAAACAAATTATTCGATTTAACGTGATTTTGTCATTACGCGATGATGCTCATCAGTTCTTCATTTCTCATCAAACGAATGGGTTAATTGATACCTTAAATGTGCATCTAATTTGCTTGAACGCTGCTAATTATTTAGAGCAAATCTATAAGAATTTACGCAGTCTAATTGTCTTTTCCGGAACCTTACGTCCCGACACCTATGTCGCAGAAACTTTAGGTTTCAGAGACGCGTTACCAATTAAGCGTGTTCCATCCATTTTTTCACACAATCAACTAGGTGTTTTTATCTCCACTCGTATTGACACTCGTTATCGATATAGAGATGGTTTTATACAAGCCATTGTTGCCGATATAAAGGCAGTCATTGAAAGTAAAGCAGGAAACTATATGGTCGCTTTCTCCAGCTATCACTTACTTGAGAAAGTGGCAGAAGAATTCGCGAAACAATTTCCCAAAACGGTATTGAGCAAACAGGAGCGGGCGTCGACATTAGAGCAAAAAGAGGAATTTATCAGTCAATTTTTTAATCAACGTTCAGTGCTAGGGTTCGTCATATTAGGCGGCGTATATACTGAAGGCGTTGATTATCGAGGAGACTCTTTAGATGGTGTTATTGTGGTAGGAAGCGGCATGCCACAGGTGAACCAGTTGCAAGCGCATTTAACTCAATACTTTGAGGGGCTCGGGTTAAGCGGATTCGATATGACGTATCGGTATCCTGCCTTACAAAGAGTCTTTCAGACGACGGGTCGCGTGATTCGGCAGTTATCCGATAAAGGCGTGGTCGTGCTATTAGACAAGCGTTTTGCGGAACCACGCTTTCTGCGTATGGCTCCTGAGTATTGGTCCCCTAAATGCTATCGAGCGACGGATCAGTTGCAGCAAGCGCTGCAAGAGTTTTGGTTAAAAAACGAACAGTAAAAGAGGCCTTACTTTAAGAAATTAACCACTTATCCTATGGACAATGTCGTTGGTCGAGTTTGGTGAATTATCGATGGTTTTTTAATCTCAAAACAGTTATTCTTCCGCGCCAAACATCGCAAAAATGGATTTTATTTTGTCTGGAATACACAGCGCGCTGGTCAGAATGGAAGCGACCAACCTCAACAAAGAATTTCTATGGTCTTTATTTGAATGCCTGCAAGAAGGCGTTTTTGCGATCGGTGACGATCGATTTATCTTAGCTAATCCTGCGCTATGTGAGCTGCTGGGCTACTCTCGAGAAGAGTTAGTCGGGAAACGATTTTTAGAAGTAATAGCCGAACGACACAGGGATATGGTCACGCAACGCGCGAAAGCGCGAATAAACGGTGAAAATCCGCCTAATCATTATGAAATTGCATTAATTCGCTCTGATGCCGCGGAGCTCTTGGTTCATATCAAAGTATCGACTTTTATGCTTGCCGATGGCTCCATCGTAAATGTGGGTAGCACTCGGGATATTTCTGCAGAACGACGAGCGTTAAAACAATTGCAATATTCCGAGCAAGAATTTCGAAGGATTGTAGAAAACCTTCCCGATATTTTTTATCGCACCGATGCAAAAGGTAGCATTGTGATGGCTTCTCCTTACGCAGCGAAAGTCATGGGCTATGAATTAGAAGAACTGATAGGTCAGCCGCTTGCTGACTTTTATGCTCGTCCTGAAGAACGCGAAGCGGCGCTCAGTAAAATTCTTCAAGGGAAAGGAACGATGGTGCCGGTTGAGTCGTGTCTGCGACATCGAGATGGTTCCATCGTTTGGGTATCGACTCACGCTTATGCTCGATACGATGAAGATGGACAACTAATCGGTGTTGAAGGGGTCGCTCGCAATATTACTGAGCGGAAAAGTCTAGAAGAACGCCTACGTCATATGGCGATTCGAGATCCCTTAACTCAAGTTTATAATCGCTTTGGCTTTGAAGAAAAGCTAGATGACGCTATCAATCGTGCGAGACGAAATCGTAGTTCAATCGCTCTGTTATTTTTTGATTTAGATAAATTTAAAACAATTAATGATAATTATGGTCATGATGTCGGAGATCGTTATTTAGCGGCGTTTGCGAAGCGCATGGAAATAGGTTTTCGAGACACCGATACGATCGCTCGACTTGGCGGTGATGAGTTTGTGGCGTTATTAGAAAACCTCGAACATGACGAAATGGTTTATAACTTACTAGAACGATGCGTGACGGCGTTGTCAGACCCGTTTGTATCAGAAGATTGCTCTTTGCCCTTTAATTACAGTTATGGAATTGCTCAATACCCAAAACACGGTAAGGATGCAGAGACCTTGTTAAAGTGGGCTGACCAAGCCATGTATTTAGATAAGAACAGTCATTAAAGGTTAGAGCTTATCTTGAAGCAGTGGTGGGTTATCGGTTTGACCGTCCGTTACGAGAAGATTGTCGGTATCAATAACTCGCCACTTAACTACCCCATCATTCACCGTTAATTCAATCAGCCAATTAAATGTACTTTCATTCATATCGGGTATTTCTTCCGCTCCAAGTAGTCGAGCCAGTTGGGGTGTTGTATTGCTATGCCCAACGATGAGTGCGGACTCTTGGTTGGTTAATAATTTTTGCGCAAACGACTCGAGCAGCCTTGGGTTGTATTCGATGCTGTCTTTCTTAAGCTTTCGGCTTAAAGGCTCAGCGGTTTGTTGGGTGCGTAGATAGGGCGTTGTGTAGACTGAATAAATGGATTTATTGGCTAAAAAATTTGCGACAGCGGTCGCTCTAGCGAGGCCTTCGATGGTTAACGGAGGGTCGGCTTGTTGGCTTTCTTTTTCAGCATGACGCATTAAATATAAAGTAAATGTAGAGGTTTGATCGCTGTGTTTTTCTGGCGACAGCGATGCACCAGCAGAAAACAATGTTCCTGCGAAAGAGAGTGGTCCTCCGATTAAAATGGTGAGCGTTAACAATGACAAGAAGAATTTTTTAAACACTCAACAGTACACTCGTATTGCAGATAAGTTAATAAGCCAAAGTCGGAGCCAACCAACGCTCAACCGTAGCTATATCTAGGCCCTTGCGTTGCGCGTAATCTTCAACTTGATCTCGATTGATTTTACCGACACCAAAATATTTGGCGTCGGGATGAGCAAAGTAAAATCCGCTCACGGCAGCCGTTGGTGTCATTGCGTAGCTTTCCGTTAAGTGTAAATCGATAGCTCGATCAACATCAAGTAGCTTCCACAAGGTCCCTTTTTCGGTATGATCTGGGCAAGCTGGGTAGCCGGGCGCTGGTCGAATACCTCGGTACTTCTCTGCAATTAACGCATCGTTGTTCAAGGCCTCTTCACTGGCGTAGCCCCAATATTCTTTACGTACTTTCTCATGCATACGTTCGGCTAAAGCTTCCGCTAAGCGATCCGCTAACGCTTTTAGTAAGATGGCGGAATAGTCATCGTGTTCTGCTTCAAAACGAGCAACATGTTCATCGATACCAATACCTGCAGTCACGGCAAAAGCGCCAAGGTAATCTTTGAGCCCAGTACTTTTAGGAGCAATGAAGTCGGCTAAACATTGATTATAGGCACCATTCTTTTTACGAATTTGCTGCCGAAGAAAGTGAAAGCTAACCTTATTCTCTTGATCATCAAGCTCAATACTGTTGCCTTGAGAGCTCGCTGGGTAAAAGCCGATGACTGCTCGCGCGGTTAACCATTTTTCAGACACAATGCGCTCTAGCATCTGCTGTGCATCGTCAAACAGTTTTCGCGCAGACTCGCCAACAACCTCGTCGTCGAGAATTTTCGGGTAGCGACCCGCGAGCTCCCAAGAGCGAAAGAAAGGCGTCCAGTCGATTCGTTCGATGAGGTCGTCGAGTGGGTAGTCTTCAAAGACTTTCGTACCAAGGAAAGACGGCTCGCTTGAATGATAATTAGACCAATCGATATTTGCTCCGTTGGAGTTGGCTTCGGCGAAGCTTACCAATGCTTTTGTATCATCGCGTTTGGCGCGTTGTTCACGTTTATCTTGATACTCATGTTTCATGGTTTGAATAAAGTTAGAGCGTTGCTCTTTTGATAAGAGTTTCGCCGCAACGTTAACAACTCGTGAAGCATCTTGAACATGAATAACAGCATGTTGGTATTGAGGATCTATTTTTACCGCAGTATGAATGCTCGAGGTGGTAGCACCACCTATCAATAGCGGAGTATCGAGTTCAAGGCGTTGCATTTCTTTGGCAATGTGCACCATTTCATCGAGAGAAGGCGTGATTAATCCTGACAATCCAATAATATCGCATTGTTCCTCGGCTGCAGTGGCCAGTATTTTATCGGCAGCGACCATAACACCCAAGTCGATGACCTCATATCCATTGCACTGAAGAACAACACCGACAATGTTCTTACCAATATCGTGAACATCACCTTTAACGGTTGCCATCAGCACTTTTCCGGCAGACTGACTTTGCGACTTATCTTGTTCCATATAAGGTAACAGATAAGCGACCGCTTTCTTCATCACTCGAGCAGATTTAACCACTTGAGGCAAAAACATTTTTCCTGAACCAAATAAATCACCGACGACATTCATGCCATCCATTAATGGACCTTCAATAACATGCAGTGGCTTTTCAGAGGCCAATCGAGCCTCTTCGGTATCGACTTCGACGAACTCAGTGATGCCTTTAACTAATGCGTATTCGAGTCGCTTTGAAACCGGCCAGTCGCGCCATTCTTGTTGTTGTTTTTGTTGTTCAGCACCATCACCACGAAAAGATTCGGCAAGCGAGACAAGTTGCTCTGTTGCGTTTTCAGTACGATTTAAAATGACATCTTCACAGGCGTTTTTTAGCGTCTCTGGAATATCCGAATAAACAGCTAACTGGCCTGCGTTAACAATGCCCATTGTAAGGCCCGCTTGAATGGCGTGGTACAAAAATACGGCGTGCATTGCCTCTCGAACCGGGTTGTTCCCTCGAAATGAAAACGATAGATTTGAAACACCGCCACTGATGAGCGCATGAGGTAAATGCTGTTTAATCCAAGCACACGTTTCAATAAAGTCGAGACCATAGCGGTTATGTTCTTCGATGCCCGTCGCAACAGCAAAGATGTTGGGATCGAAAATGATATCTTCGGCAGGAAAATCGATACTTAGTAATAATTGATAGGCGCGCTGACAAATATCTATTTTGCGTTGGTAAGTATCGGCTTGACCTCGTTCATCAAACGCCATAACGATAACCGCTGCACCGTACTTTTGAACCAGTTTCGCTTGCTGAATAAAACTGTCTTCTCCCTCTTTAAGGGAGATAGAGTTAACCACGCCTTTTCCTTGAATGCATTTTAGCCCAGCTTCAATGACTTCCCACTTTGAAGAATCTAAAACGATAGGCACGCGGCTAATATCAGGTTCAGAAGCGATCAGCTTTAAAAAGCGCTCCATTGCCGCGACAGAATCTAACATCCCTTCGTCCATATTTATGTCGATCAGTTGCGCGCCATTATTCACTTGATCGAGTGCGACCTCTAGTGCAGTTTCGTAGTCATCTTCTTTTATTAAGCGCAAGAATTTTGCCGAGCCTGTCACGTTGGTGCGCTCACCAATGTTGACGAACAGAGAGCTTTTATCGATGGTTAACGGTTCCAGTCCTGAAAGGCGCATCGCGGGCTCTATGGTAGGTCGAACTCTGGGCGTAGCGTCATTCACTGCTTTGGCAATGGCCGCTATGTGTTCTGGCGTGGTACCGCAACATCCACCAACAATGTTCAGAAAACCGCTGTCTGCCCACTCTCTAATGTCGTTTGCCATCGCGTTCGCCGTTTCATCGTATTCCCCGAACTCATTGGGCAAACCGGCATTTGGGTGAGCACTAACAAAGCACTCACAGATATTGCTCAGTTCTTCGACGTAAGCGCGCAGTTGTTTGGCGCCGAGCGCACAGTTAAGCCCGAATGAAATGGGCTTGATGTGACGTAACGAGTTATAAAATGCCGCCGTTGTCTGTCCGGTGAGTGTACGCCCGGATGCGTCGGTTATTGTGCCTGATATCATTACGGGCAAGCGATAGCCAAGTTCATCGAATAATTCCAATACTGCAAAAGCACAAGCCTTAGCATTTAAGGTATCAAAGATGGTTTCAATTAAAAGTATGTCTGCACCACCGCGAACCAAGGCTCTTGCGGCAACTAGGTAATCGTTTTTTAAATCATCAAAATGAATGTTTCGAAAATCTGGTCGATTTACATCAGGAGAAATACTGGCTGTTTTGTTGGTCGGGCCAAGCACACCTGCGACGAAACGCGGACGATCGGTAAATTCGTCGGCAATTCTTCGAGCAAGGCGAGCCGATTCATAATTTAATTCGTCAACCAGCGACTCCATGCCGTAGTCAGACATTGAAGCGGCGTTTCCATTGAAGGTGTTAGTTTCAATAATATCGGCGCCAGCGGCTAAATATTGTCGATGAATATCTTCAATAATGTCGGGTCGAGTTAACGTTAAAAGATCGTTATTGCCTTTTAAATCGCTCGGCCAACCAGCAAAACGAAGCCCCCGATAGTCGCTTTCAGAAAGCTTGAAACGCTGAATCATCGTGCCCATCGCACCGTCTAATATCAATATGCGCTCTTTAAGTATTTGAATTAATTGGCTTTCTTTTTCAGATTTCATATTAAATTCTTTATTGACCTAATTTGTTATAGACGTCTAGACGTAAAGAAGTGTATTATCCATGACTTAAAGTCAAAGATAAACCTTTATTTGTCCAGACAAAGCAATAGGTTATTTGCAAAGGGAGCAACCTTTCTGTTTATAACTTTGACTATAGTTAACCTAACCGTTTAATCCAACCGAGCGTTATTGCAACGATGTTGTTGTCGATAATTAGGCGATGAACCTTAAACCAACGGTGTTCGGTCACAGATGTTAGGTCAAAGATGTTAGATCACAGAAGTTAAATCACAGTAATACCGTGAACCACCCACCAGCGTAGAGAGTTGATATGAGTGAAGTACAAACATGGGAAAAAATTGATTCAGGGCTTTTAAAAGCTCTGCCAAATCCATCCAATGGCGCTTATGAAATAAAAGTAAAAATTCCTGAGTTTACTTTTCTGGGCGTACAAGAGCAGCCTGATTTTGCGACGGTCTACTTAACCTTTTATCCGACCAATAAGATCATTGAGCTGAAAGCCTTAAAGCAATACGTGTATCAATTGCGTAATATTGTGGTGTCTTATGAACGTTTGATTAATGTGTTCTACGAACACCTTATGGAAGTGTATGAACCTGACCGTCTGCGATTGGTTATGATCTGTAATCCAAGAGGTGGAATCAGCTCGCGGCTAACCATCGATTCTGATTGGGGTGCTCGAGGCGGTGATGAAAAATATCGTGATTGGATGTCGAATGACGATGTTTGGGATGTCGTACTTTAACTGACTTAGGTTCACCGGCCAGAGTGAACCTGCTTTGCCGAGTGAGTAGACATTACCATAGCTACTCACTCAACAGTCCATTATTTACATTTCTCCTCTAGATATTTCTCTTTTAGTGCAAATCTTAGTTAAATTGCTTGTTACAAAGGCAATCTCGACGATGGTTAAATTCGGTGTACACTTAGCAAAGTCGAATTGCGTTGTATCGATGATGGATCAGAGTTAAGAATCACCAAATTCAACAAGGGGCAAAAGATGAAATATTTCTTGAGTTTGTTGGCTTCGCTATGGATGTTGCCATCTCTTTGGGCAAGTGAAACCATCGTATTAGAACTGTATAACGACAAAGGATTGATGGGAAAACAAATTACTAATGTTCCCAATGAATCATCACTCAATTCAACGATTGAGTTAAGTTGGAATAATCGCCGCTTAACCTTACAAGAAAATTATACATTGAATCCACAAGGATTTCCGATTGGCGTGACAGTGGAAGGCATCTCAGCCTTTGGGGCGCCTGTCAAAGAGGTCTTCTCGGTAAAGGACGGCATCGCAACTTGGTCGAGCAGAGCCGATGATGGACGTGAATCAATTAAAGATGATCAGTTTTATATTCCCGTTGATGGAATTAATAATGCCGCATTGGTTCGAGCGCTTCTCAAAGCGCCGTTTAATCAGCTCGATTTATTTCCATCGGGCAAGGCTCAACTGACCAAAGTCACCACTCAAGTATTAAAGGGTGCCGATCAACAGCAGACGGTTCATTTATACGCATTATCCGGTCTTAATTTAACGCCACAGTTTCTTTGGTTTGATGATAAAGGTTATCTATTTTCGTTAAACGCAGGATTCATTCGTGGTATTCGTGAAGGTTGGGGAATGGAAACCTTTGAGCAATTAAAACAACTGTCAGAAAAAGCGGAGCAAGAATATTTCTCTGACTTATCAGCTGAACTGACAACGCCTCTTAATCAACCATTGATGATTCGCAATGCGAAGGTTGTTGATTTTGAAAGTAACCAAGTCTTATCTGACACAGATGTTCTGATCAAAGGAAAAAAGATAGCTGCGATTGGCAAGAATTTAAAAGCGCCCAACAATGTTCAAGAGATCGATGCATCGGGACAAACGTTGATTCCTGGGTTATGGGATATGCATGGTCATTTATCCAAGACTGACGGCTTCAATTATTTGGCTGCAGGGGTCACGAGTGTCAGAGATATAGGTAACAGTCCTAGCAATATGGAAGATATTGAAAAACTGTTTCGTAAAAGTTATTTGGGCACGCGAATCTATAAGTCAGGTTTTATCGATAAGAAAAGCGAATACTCCGCGGGTAATGGAATTACCGTAGAGACGCTCGAAGAGGCTAAAGAGGCTGTCGATTGGTATGCTGACCGAGGTTATATTCAAATAAAAACCTATTCATCGATGGATCCTAAATGGATGAAAGCTTTAGCTCAGCATATTCATAAGCGAGGGCTGCGTCTGTCTGGGCATATCCCTGCATTTATGTCAGCTGAGCAGGCCGTTGCTGCCGGTTTCGACGAAATTCAGCATGTTAATATGTTATTTTTAAACTTTCTTGGTGGCGACAAAATTGATACCCGCCAGCGGTTACGATTTACCTTAATTGGTGAGCAGGCAAAAGACTTAGACTTAGACAGTAAAGAAGTGAAAGACTTTATCAAAATGCTGGCTGATAAAGGCATTGAGGTTGATTTAACCGTGTCTACTTTTAATAGCTTGCTACTCACTCGAGATAAGCAAATCGATCCTGAGTACGCTGCCATTGCCGAGCACCTCCCTCCGTTATTTCAACGCGGTTTAAAAACAGCGACCATGAAGATTGATTCGCCTGAGCAAGATGCTTCGTATCAGGCAGGTGCTAAGGCATTATTAACCATGACGAAAAAATTGTATGACGCAGGCGTTCCTATTATTCCAGGTACTGATGCGTTTACTGGGTTTACTTTACTTCGTGAGCTTGAACTCTATGCCATGGCAGGAATTCCAACGATTGAAGTTTTAAAAATTGGTAGTTTAAATTCAGCGAAAGTGGTTGGTAAAGACAGTTCAACTGGCTCTATCACTGTTGGCAAAGATGCTGATTTAGTACTGATTAATGGGAATCCTGTGAATAACATTTCCGACCTCAGAAAGGCATCTTTAGTTATACAAGGGGACCGAATGTTTCAGCCTGAAAAAATTTATCAAGCAATGGGGGTCAAGCCATTTACGCCATCGGTTAAGTTAAAATAATCGATAACCTTAAGTTAAGCACTCTTATTGTTTGAATTTGAGTGCTTACACTTCCTTTTTGAATACGATGACTGCACGAGTGCCTTGCGCTAAGTGTTGTAGTTGAAACGTCAAACCGAGTTGCTCACATAGTCGGTCAACGAGTGACAAACCAATGCCGAACCCTTGGCTTTGTGGTGATTTAATAAATAGTTCAGTGGCTTTGTCTTTTATCTTTGCATCGATGCCTTTTCCACTGTCTTCAATGCATAACGTGTGATCAGTAACGTATATCTTAATATACCCATGCTCTGTGTAATGCATAGCATTACTCACGAGATTACTGAGCAATATATATAAGGGTACTTCTGAAATAGGAAGGAACAGAGAGTCGTCGATATCAATTTGAATATCAACCTCATCGTTTTTACTATTGATTTGCTCTAACAATACTTTTTCAACCACATTTACAACTCGGGTTTTATCATTGAGTAAACTCTCATCTTCTCGCGCTAAGCAAAGTAATGTTGTGATTACCTGTTGCATTTGATCACTCGAATTAACAATCTTTTGTAGATGTTCAACCTGTTTATCACTTAATACCGCTTTTTCTAAAAGAATGAGTTCGCAGGAACTTTTTATAACGGCAAGTGGCGTTCTAAGCTCATGACTAATATCTCGAGTAAAGTGCTGCTCACGGACAATAAACTGATGTATCCGTTGAAGTAACTGATTAAAGGCATCGGCTAACTCACCGACTTCATTGTTGGGGTAGTCAACGGGTAATTTCTTTGGAATATCGTCAGGTGAAAGTGCTTTTACTTTTCTCGTTAAATTAGAAAGTGGCTGTATGCTTTTTTTACCGACAATAACTGCGAGCAGTATCGCGATACCTATCATCAAAGTCGATACAACGCCTAACAACCAAAAAATACTGTCACGACTCGATCGAACCAACAGTCGTTGGCTTACTTCAGCAACCAGATAAGCACCCTCTTGATTTAAAGGATAAACATGATAGTAGCGTTGCGCTGAACCATCGAACTCAACTCTTTGAGGTTCCTCCAGTGCTATCGCTCGAATATCTTCAGGAAACTCATCGCGACTGTTTGCGATCTGTATATAAGGAACCCGTGGTTCTGCATAAATGCCTGTTCGTTGAAATTCTTGATTTAGATACTCGGCTTCTTCTTTTAACTGCAATTCGAAGTATTCATCTTCAATGGCATAGAGGTTTAGAAAGCTGATAGCACTGAAAAGTAGAGAAAGAAAAACGGCAAAGCAAACGAAATAGAGAATGATCAGTCGTTTTATACTGGTCTGTTTAGTCGACATTGTTGTTTAACTCAGGTTTTATCAAGTGCAAGCCAAATCCCACACCGTGATAGGTTTTAATAATGTCCTCTTTGCAATGTTGATCAAAGGCCTTGCGCAATTGATAAATATGCGAGCGAAGTGCATCGGATTGGGTAGGTTCATCGGGCCATAATTGTTCCGTCAGATCACGGCGACTAACCATATTGGGATAAGCTTGCATTAGAATGTGCAGAATCTTAAAAGCCATGCTACTAAGCTTAACCTCGATATTGTTGAAGGTTACGGTTTTCTTGCTTGGAGATAACGTTAGTTGTTGTATACTCAGTTGTGTATTTGGACTGATGCGTTGGCAAATAGCCAGGCAGCGAGCTCGAAGTTCTTTGAGTTCGAAAGGTTTCGTTAAGTAATCATCTGCACCGCTTGAAAACCCCAATAGCTTATCTTGCAAGGAGTCTCTCGCGGTGAGCATGATGATAGGAATATGACGTTGAGCATTTTCGCGAAGTCGGTTGCAAACCTCAATGCCGTCAAGTTTAGGTAGCATTAAATCGAGTATAATAATGTCGAAGTAGTGCTCTTCGGCAAGCTGCAATCCTAGCTGTCCGTTATTCGCGTAATCTACGACGAATCCATGATGTTCAAAGAACTGAACAAGGTTAGTCGCGAGATCTTGATTGTCTTCAATAAGCAATAATTTCATTCAGATCGCATTACATGATTTTGAGAGATTAAGACGTTATGCTTTTATTCTAAGCCAAATATCAATAATTCGATAATTATCTTTTCTTGGGTAGTCAAAACGAAGGCAACTTAACTTCTTTAACGGTTGCCTTCGCTACCTATTAATTTGCTTATTTTATAGTGTTTGCAACAAGGTCTTAGCTTCTTCAAGCTCTGGGTTTTTTTCTATCAATTTAGTCAATGTAGCCTTAGCTTGGTCAACAAATCCCAATTTGGTTTGTGATTTTGCAATTTGTAAATCTAGTTGAGGATGTTTCATTTCGTCTTGAGTCAATAACAATAGTTTCAGTGCACTATGTTGGTCTTCATTAGACTCAGTCGCGAGTGAAAAGTAGTACCCATACATTGCGATAAGCGGGATTTTAAAGCCTGATTTTAGGTTTTCGTAATCATCCATCGCTTGCTCTGAGTTGTTTAAAAATTGTGATACCCAATTGAGTGTCCGATCGTCTTGGTATTGATGAATCACGGTGTTCTGAATTTTCAAACTTGATAACATTGCTTGCACAGTGTCTACCGTTGACGTTGGGTTTTGTCCAGTGATTAAGCGATCGGCAACGGCGACATGACTTAACATCATCGGGCTAGATTCAAACAGGGCGTTGCGTTGTTTGAGTTTGTCCTCAAGCAAAAACTTAAATTCTTTGGCCCATTTCTTTCCAAACAGTTGTTCTTCTTGATTGGTAAAGCCATTAACCGGTTTGTTCGCGACTAAATAGTTGCCATTATCCAGTTTAACATTGACTAGCGCTGCAGGACCGTGGCAAACCGCGCCGATGCTTCCTCCTGACTGATACACCTTGGCGATTAAAGATTGTAACGGTTGATGAAAAGGTAAATCGAACATTGCACCTTTGCCGCCTAAGACAAACACACCTTGATAATGTGTGGATGTTAAGTTTTCGATTTTGAGTGTTTTGCTTAGCTTTTTCATCGCTACTTGATCATTCAGAAAGCGCTTGTTATACGGCTGCTCCGGATCAAAGTTGTCCGCTTCTACGGCACCACCGTTGGGACTCGCAATATCAACCGTAACGCCATTGTCAACAAACATCCAATAGGCTTTGCTGAGCTCATCTTGCTCAAAGCCTGGTTGAGTTTTACCTTGGTCTTTTCCATAGCTACTAACCACAAGTAGGACATGGGGTGTTTTTGAAGGGGGTGTTTCTGCGAACAGCTGAGGCGACATTGCTATGAGTAGCAGTGTAAATGATGCGATCAGTAAACGTTTAAGTGAAAAGGTCATAGTTCTTCTCCTAGGCCGAAAAACTACAGTGTATTGGTGGGAGTGTGAAATATTTGTGAAGTGACAGACGGAACTGAATTTTCCGTCTGTCGGTAGCCTATTTTAAACGACGCTTAACGCAGTCCAAATTGACGAACCATGGTCTTCAAGCGCTTGATTTCTTGGTTAAGACGATGATTGCTCTGACTGGCTTCAACCGTCGCATTAAGCGTTTGTTCTGCGGTATGGTTTATTTTATCAATACTGCCATTGATTTCATCGGTTACATGGGATTGCTGTTCGGTAGCGGTCGCTATCTGAGTGTTCATATCCATGATATCGGTGACCGCTTCCGCTATGGTGTTGAGTGCATGACCGGCTTTCTCGGCGTGTTCTACGCTAATTCTTGCGGCTTGTTGTCCTTGCTCCATCACTTTGGCGGCATCGTCGGTTGTGGTGATCAGTGACTCGATCATTTTTTGAATTTCTTCGGTTGAACTTTGCGTCCGACTGGCAAGTGTTCGAACTTCATCGGCAACAACGGCAAACCCACGACCCTGTTCACCTGCCCGAGCCGCTTCGATAGCCGCATTTAAAGCTAGCAGATTCGTTTGCTCAGCAATTCCACGAATCACATCAACCATTTTACTGATTTGATTACTAACCTGTTCAAGGTCAACAATCACTTTGGTCGACTCCTCAACGCGCTCGGCGAGTAAATTAATTTGCGCAACGGTTTCATCGACAATTAACTTGCCTTCGAGCACCTTTTGGTTGGTTGCCTGGGTCGCGGTCGCAGTGCTGTTTGTGCTACTGGCGACCGACTGAACGGTTGAAGTCATTTCATTTATCGCAGTTGCGATCTGTTCAATTTCGAGTTTTTGGCTTTCCATTTGCGCAACGGTTCGCTGAGTGACTGACTGAGTGTGATCTGACTCGTTTTGGAGATTTAAAGTGGCGTCATCGAGCCGAACAATAATAGTGGTTTGCTGGCTTTGCTGCATTTTAATCACGGACTCTAATTGACCGAGCTCATCGTTTCGGCCGGTATACACCTTTTGCGCGATGGCATTGTCGAAAATTGATTGGGTGCGTTCAACGGCTTGCCGCCACGGTAAGGATAACCATGCGCTCACGCTTGCCATCACAATAAGCATAATGCCGAGAAATACCCAGTTTGCAATCGCCGGATCATTAGAAATGGATTGAGCTATCCAGTAGGCCGCCATTGCACCAAGAGTGCCGCTTAGAAAAGATTTAGCAAATAGACTTTTTGGTAAGAGGTTGTTAAAGCGACTGAGTAGAGAAGGGCCTTGATTAACTTCTTGATAAAGTTTTTCTGCTCGTTCCACACAGTCTCGGTTAGGCTTAACGCGAACGGATTGATAGCCGATGATTTTTTGATTTTCGAAAATGGGCGTAACAAAGGCATCGACCCAATAATAGTCACCAGACTTGCAACGGTTTTTGACCATACCCATCCATGGTTGACCTTTTTTAATGGTTTGCCACAGATCATCAAAGGCTATTGGCGGCATATCAGGATGACGAACGAGATTGTGGTTTTTACCCACGAGCTCTTCGTGTGTAAAACCAGCCACTTCTGCAAAAGCATCGTTGGCGTGAGTGATAATGCCTTTCAAGTCAGTGGTCGACACCAGCCGCAGATCTTCACGGTAGGTGTTTTCCCGGTCAGTTACCGGCAAATTCTTTTTCATTTTGCTTCCAAATAATCGTTTTATTTTTTCTGAGAATACTAATAAATGTAGATGTCTACGGTGAAAAATCAAACAATTCAATAGCTTGGGTGCGACAAAATGTCGCACTTTGCGGAGGTTGGTACCGGCTCTTGTAGAATGGCGCCAAATTGAGGTTTGGAGTCTGATTATGCAGGTTAAGAGAAAAGTGCTTTGGCGAGTTTTATGGGGAGCTCTGTGGGGAGTGACGGTGTGCTCAACTGGAGCGGTAGCGGCTTCTGATGACGATCATAAAATAACCGTCGTTCGCGCGGAAACTTCGTCACAACAAATTGATTTAAAAAGAAAAAGCCCACCAGCTAACGCTGATTTAGGCGATGCTTTGACGCAACTTCCCGGGGCGAGTGTCAATAAGAATGGTGCGATTACTCAATTACCGCAATATCGAGGTCATATTGGTAAACGAACGCTGGTGACACTTGAGCAAAGTGCAATTGTCTCCGCAGGCCCGAATTTAATGGATGCACCATTAGGACAAGTGAATACGCATTGGGTCGACAGTGTGCATCTGCTACGAGGTATTTCTCCTGTATCAGCAGGAAGCGAGACCATTGGAAGTGTTATTGAAGCTAAGTATTGGCAACCTGAGTTTCAATTAGAGCAGCAGTCGAACGGATCTGGCGATTTACGTTTAGGGTTTCAACCAGACATGTCAGCTCATGACCATTCTGCGCGTCTCGGATGGTCAAATCAGCAGCAACGTTTACGCGTGTTCGGATCGGTGCAAAACGCCGAAGACTGGTCATCGGCGCAAGCGAAAGTTAAAGGGACTGAGTTTGATAAGCGCTCTCATTTATTGGGCTACGGTGTTCGACTGGGTGCGCATACGATAGACGTCACTTCAATTCGAAACGATACCGGCGTTTCAGGAACGCCCGCATTACCGATGGATATCATTTACGTTGATAGCGATCGTTACCAGCTAAATTATCAATGGCAGAAAAATGATACACAGTGGTCTATCGATGTTTATTCTCAAGAAGCTGAGCATCTGATGGATAATTATCAGGTGCGCACTCCAATGCCGACGATGATGCGAGAAAACTTAACCTTTGGTGAAGGTGATGGCGCAACGGTTAAGTATTCTTGGCAAGCATTAGATTGGCAATTACAAGCGGGCATTGAGTGGGAGTCTTTGGAGCATAGCGCAACTATAATGGATCCCAATAATCCAATGTTTCGCGTTGAAAATTTTAATCAAGTAGAACGTGACAATCAGTCGGCTTTCATTGAAGGAACACGCCAACTGACTTCTAGTCAATTAATCACGACAGGCATTCGGTTTAAAAATACTGAACAAAATGCCAACGACGTATTCCACTCTATGGCGATGATGTCTCCGGCTATAAGCACGGTACAAATGCGTTTTAATCAAGCCGATAGAAATACCGACTTTAGCAATATTGATTTTGCGCTCGATTATCAAATTAAAACGAGCACTGATTGGCACTGGCATGTCGGGGTTGGTTCTAAGTCTCGAGCACCAACCTATCAAGAGCTGTACTTATGGATCCCGCTGCAAGCCACTGGCGGACTCGGCGATGGCAATGTTTATGTCGGTAACTTAGAGCTAGATTCAGAGGTTGTGTATCAGTTTGAAGTTGGGTTTGATTACTCTCAAAGTGCACTGCGTTTTTCACCACAAATCTATGTTCATAAGCTTCATGATTATATTCAAGGTCGAGTCACCAATGATGCTGCGCTAAACATGATTGCTGGAATGATGAATGCCGGTCCTGTTTATCAGTTTGAAAATGTCTCTGGTTGGATTTACGGGTTTGATGCAGATTTGACTTGGGATCTGAGTGAACGATGGCAAATGAATACTGTACTGACAATGGTGCGTGGCGAGCGTGATGATATTAATGAAGATCTCTATCGCATCGTACCGGATAATATTAAATGGCGTTGGACTTATACTGATACCCATCTGACAGGCGACATTGAGCTGCAGTACGTGGCTGACCAAAGTCGAGTCGCTGCATCACTATCAGAGCAGTCAAGTCGAGGTTATTCTTTGGTAAATGCCTCTGGTGAATGGCGAGTGTCAGAAAGCTCATCATTGCAATTTGGTGTGGTTAACTTGTTCAATAAGTTTTATCAAGACCACACAGCAGGAATTAATCGAACTATGATGAATTCCGTTCAACCCGGGGAGCGTCTACCAGGATTAGGTCGTTCAGCTTACGTGGCGGCTGTGATCGAGTTTTAAATGCTCTAAAAATTAATGTTAACCAGTAAGTTATTAGCTAGTTTAAAGTACATCTGCGCGTTTGTTCTCAACAGATGTCAACCCATTGCCCTTCAGTTTCGAAGGGCTTTTTTATCCACGCTTTTTATTCAGTTTTCTTTGAAGTGTTCGACGATGCATATTTAAGGCTCTAGCGGTCGCTGAAACATTCCCATGGTGAGTGTGCAAGGTTCTTTGAATATGTTCCCATTCTAGCTGTTCTGGTGTTAAGTAGTCTTCATGACTTTTAACTAAAATACTTTCTGCACTTTTATTGTCAGACACCTCTGGTGTATCAGCCAACGCAGACAAAATCTGTTGCAATGTCGCTGGCTTTGGTAGGTATTGGTCAGCGCCTAATTTAATCGCTTGAACCGCTGTTGCTATGCTGGCATAACCGGTGAGAATTAAAATCTTTGCGGTTGTTTGAAATGAACGTATTTCTGGCAATAAGGATAAGCCGGACTCTTCGGTTAAATTTAAATCTAAAACGATATTTGAATACTCTTGGTTTTTGACCCGCTGTAGAGCAGTAAAACCATCTAATGCGGTATCGACGGTAAAATTTCGATGACTCAGCCGACGTGATAAAGCACTTAAAAATGCCGCATCGTCGTCGATGAGTAACCAAGGTTGGCTAGCGTTTTCTAAGTCCATAATTACTGAACCCCAGACTGAATAGGTATCGTTACTTGGGTTTTTATTTGATCATTAGTAACGAGTAAACGAGCGGCTCCGCCGACACGCTCCAGCGTCGCATGAGCTAGATAGTAACCGATTCCTAGCCCCGACTTCTGCCCGGTCCAATAATCCCCAAGAGGAAGTTCATGTTCCGACAGTTGTCGAGAATTGCCATTGATAATGAGTATTTGAAGTTGTTCACCGTCTAATTCTACTTGCATTTCTGTTTGCTCGATCTTTTGCAACTGGTTTTCACGAGCTGCGTTATCGAGGAGGTTGAGTAACGCAGACAGCAACTGCGATGCATGTTCAATGGTAGACACAGGAAGCTTCTGCACGGTTAGCAACAGTTGATGTTCCGGATGAAGTAAACGCCATTGTTGTTGCAGTTGTTCGAAAAAATCGGTCAGTGAAATGGTTTGATCGTGAAGGTGTTCATCGACTGATTGCCGTATCGATTGCAGCGACTCTTTACAGCGGTTGAGCTGCTGTTTTATTTCGTCTAGGACCATCGGATTTATCGCAGAATCATTTAACTCATCAACCAACAACTCAATGGTATTTAACGGTGTTGATAATCGATGCGCCGCATTCGCGGACTGATTGGCGAGGGTAATCAAATGTTCATCTCGCAATTGCTGATCAGTGAGCGCCGCTAACTGGTTATGCTGCTGCGTTAAGTTATTAACCAGCCGATTGATAAAATAGACCAGGACGAGTGCAGATAGCGTAAAAGTGATCCACATGCCGACATAATGCGACCACCCGGGTGACATATGTGAGTGGTTCTCCATCGATGGTTCGTTATATCCAAACATTAAAAAGGAATACAAACCAATGGCAATCAGTGCCGTTATCCACGCTTTGGTTGAACTGCAAAGTAATGCCGATAGTGTCACGGGTAACAGCATAATGGAAACTAACGCATTGGTGGCGCCGCCTGAGAAAAATAGCAATAGACTAATGCATAAAAGGTCGAGCAACAGTTGTAACCAAATTATCTTCTCACTTGAAAACTGAGTACGCCGAATGGAGTTGAGCGTTGCTAAGTTAAAAATAATGAGTATCAGAAGAAAAGGCAGAAAAGCGAGAGGAGAAACTTGTAAATTAAATAAATGCGGAGCGGCAAACAGTGCTGTGATTTGAACGGCAATGTAAAACCACCGGACATTAACCAGAACTCGAAGCTGTGACGTTCGAGTAAACGTTTGAGCAACGAGTTGCTGGTGAAATTTGTTCATCACACAAGGCTCTAAAATTGCGAAGGACGTTTTCTTTTATTAAACTTTGCTCGCTTGTGCGATGAGGTTTGTTTTACCTTATTCGCCGACGGTCCCGCTTTTTTACTACCAGCCTTTTTGCCATGC
The DNA here is from genome assembly GCF_031198435.1 of Pleionea litopenaei. GTDB lineage: Bacteria > Pseudomonadota > Gammaproteobacteria > Enterobacterales > Kangiellaceae > Pleionea > Pleionea litopenaei. The sequence goes on along the minus strand of NZ_CP133548.1, from coordinate 1,927,592 downwards.
GTTCGTTTCGAAGAGTATTGATTATCTTCATCTTGCCAAGGAATAAGGTGATTGGGGCCATCTCCAATAAGATGGGTCAATCCTTTTTCTTGCAAAGTTTTACGAATAATCGGCCAGTTTTTAGGATCATGATAACGTAACAACGCTTTGTGCAGTTGGCGTTGTGGTAATTCTTTTGCCGTAAAAAGTTTATCACTTTTATAGGTTACTTTGCTTAACGGGTTGCGATCGGAATAATACATAGCCGTTGCTAATGCCATTGGTGACGGGTAGAACGTCTGTACTTGATCGGGACGAAAGTCATTCTGCTTACACCACAAAGCCAAATTAATCATGTCTTCATCGGTACAGCCCGGGTGAGCGGCTATGAAGTAAGGAATCAGATACTGCTCTTTGCCAACTTCTTTGGAGAATTTATCAAACATAGCTTTGAATGCATCGTAGGTTCCTATGCCCGGCTTCATCATTTTGTCGAGCGTATTGCTTTCGGTATGTTCCGGTGCAATTTTTAAATAACCACCAACATGATGCTGGACCAACTCTTTAACGTATTCCGGATCTTCAACCGCTAAGTCGTAGCGTAACCCTGAAGCAATGGCCACACGTTTCACGCCATCTATTTTTCGTGCTTTACGATAAAGCTGAGTGGTCGGGCTATGGTCGGTCACTAAGTTCGGGCAGATGCTAGGATAAACACATGAGAGCTTGCGGCAATTCGATTGGATGTCATCGTCAACACAATTGAGTTGATACATGTTGGCCGTCGGTCCACCTAAGTCTGAAATGGTTCCAGTAAACCCTGGTGTTTTATCTCGAATATTCTCAATTTCTTTTAAAATCGAATCTTCTGAGCGACTTTGAATAACGCGACCTTCGTGTTCGGTGATTGAACAAAAGGTGCAACCACCAAAACATCCGCGCATAATATTGACCGAAAACTTGATCATTTCATACGCCGGAATGTGCGCATCTCCGTAGCTCGGATGCGGGCGACGTTGATACGGCAAATCAAACACACTGTCCATCTCATCGGTTTCGAGAGGAATGGGCGGTCGATTAACCCAAATTTCTTTTGAACCGTGCTTTTGAACGAGAATGCGCGCATTGTTAGGATTCGATTCAAGGTGCAGAATACGCGACGCATGAGCGTACAATGCTGGATCTTTTGATACTTTTTCAAACGACGGTAATCGAATAACCGTATGCTCAGGATCCAATTTTTCTTTTCGTGTGAGTGGCATGGGTATCACGCGAATTGGAACGTCATCGCCACTTTGCTTGCCTTTTTGACTGCAACCAGCCGCATCAGAGTGGTTATTTTCTCCTTCGCTGTGCACATACTCATAAGGGTTAGGTAAGGCGTCAATTTTTCCCGGCCAGTCAATTCGAGTTGAATCAACTTCGGTAAACCCTGCTGGAATAGCATCACGAACCAGTGCAGTACCGCGAATACTCACCAAGTCAGAGATCGGCTTGCCCATTGCTAGTTCATGTGCAATTTCGATGATGGCACGCTCGGCGTTACCATAAAGAACAATATCGGCACCAGAATCGAGTAGGACTGAACGACGAACTTTACCAGACCAATGATCGTATTGGGCGATTCGGCGTAAGCTGGCCTCGATGCCTCCGGCTACAATCGGAACCTCTTTATACAAAGCTTTGAGTTTTTGACAGTACACGGTTAGTGCGCGATCGGGTCGCTTGCCGGCTTTACCATGAGGCGTATAGGCATCGTCGTTACGAACTTTTAAGTCAGCCGTATAGCGATTAATCATCGAGTCCATATTGCCTGCTGATACACCAAAGAATAAGTTTGGTGTACCGAGTGCTTGAAAGTCGGCTGGGTTATTCCAGTCGGGCTGCGCGATGATACCAACGCGAAAACCTTGCGCTTCGAGTACGCGGCCAATCACCGCCATCCCAAAGCTAGGATGGTCGACATAGGCATCGCCCACCACCAGAATGATGTCGCAGCTGTCCCATCCCAGCTCGTCCATTTCGGCTCGAGACATGGGTAAATAGGGGGCTGTGCCATAACACTCGGCCCAGTATTTGGGAAAATCATTAATGTGAGGTGCGACTTGTTTCATAGACTCGTTCAAACAGCAAAGAGGAGCTGGTTAAAAAATGGTCGCGTATTATGCCAAATTTCACGCTCGGTTAACAGTTAATTCCTAGGGTTTTCACCGCCTGATCCCCTATTTTAAAAGGGCTTTAAGGCTATTTTGTGGCTTAAATGCAAGATTTTAGAATTTTGTAATAAAGTCTCGAAAACACCGACTCCTTTTCCCGAAAGCTATTTGTTAATTGTTATAGGCAACAGAAAGGATGTTACGGTGAAAAATCTATTAGTTATCATTGCGTTATTGTTAGTCTCAACGGTCGATGCCAAATCGTTCGTTTGGAAAGTCGAGAAAGACGGCAAACATGCCTACATCGGTGGTACGGTGCATGTTCTTAGAGGTCAAGATGTCATTCCTGAGGTTTACCACACCGCGTTTAAAGAGGCTGATGTGTTGGTGACAGAGGTCGATATTCAAGAGATGGCTTCAGCAGCAATGAGCATGATGGCGATGGGCCGTTACCAAGACGGTATGACCTTAGACAAAGCCTTGAGTCCAGAAGTATTCGCTAAGTTCGAGGTGTTTTGTAAAAAGAATAAATTTCCTGTGGACTCATTCTTACGTTTAAAGCCAACGATGGTTAGCATTAATATTGTTATGTCAATGATGTTGCGCGAAGGTGTTTCACCAGAAGGTGTTGATATGTATTTCACTAAAAAGGCATTAGAGCAAGGTAAAAAGCGCGATGCCCTAGAAAGTGTGAAAGACCAGTTTGATGCGTTGTTCAATGACAAGGTTAATCCAGATCAAATTATTTTAACGACCATTCGTGATTCAGAGCATGTTAAAGAATTGCTTGATGGAATGATCGGAGGCTTGTTTGCAGGAGATACAGAACTATTTGTTAATGACTTTTTAGGTCCAATGAAAGAAGAAACGCCTGAATTTTATAAAAGTTTAATTGAAGTGAGAAATAACAACTGGATGCCTAAAGTTGAGCAGCTTTTAGCAACGCCCGAAGTCGAATTGATTTTAGTCGGTGGTTTGCATTTGGTTGGAGACATAGGTGTGATTCATCAATTAGAAGAGAAAGGCTATAAAGTTACACAGCTAGACTAGTCAGTCAAACACATGCCTTTAGTAAAAAGCGCTATTGATTTTCAGTAGCGCTTTTTAATGTCCACTAAGTAAATTCAATACTTTCGGAGACTTTATTTGTATGTGTAAGAGCCATGAAAGTTGATGGGGCTAGATACCGTTGAAATAGTCTTGTGGGCTTAATAAGAATTCGGTGTCGAAATGCCAGATAACGAGGTCAGCGACATCCGTACTGTCGGCGAGTTTGCAAAATACATCGCAAACAAATTAAATACTAAGAATGGCTCCAATTGCACCTACATTGATACATTGCCAAAGATAATAGATAGGCTCGTTAATAATTAAGTCATTGAACGAAAGAGAATAAACACCAGCAGTCGGTTTGTACATGATCTTGGTTTGCAGTAGGTTAATTAGCTATTATTTGAGCGTGAAAAAATTTAACTAAGGAGTTATGGGATAGTCTCCAGAGATATATTAGAGAGTCGACGGCTAGTTATTTTTAGATGTTAGAATGTTATAGTTACGCCAGTGATGAATCTATGGTGCTTGGGCGTTTTAGAAAAAATATGAAGAATTTAATATTAATATTGATTTCCGTAGTACTTATATCTGCATGCAAATCATCAGTCGACAAACCTAATATTTGGAGTAGGGCTGGAAGCATAGCCCCTAAACAATTTGTTGAGGGAGAGGGACTTTTAGTCATCGGAATAAATCCAAGAGCGATGAATAATAAGTTTAAAGTAAGTAATAAATCTGAACGGCTTATATCCTTTTCTGTTAAAAACATATCTACAGGGTTTGTAAAGATTATTCAATATACTCCCGGGAAATCAGCTGTAGTGACTTTACCGTCTGGTAGGTATTGTCTGAATTCTTTTAATACATACATCAACCTTAAATTAAATCATTGTAAAGCACCCTATTTTGATGTTGAAGCAGATAGTGTTGAAAATGGAGGTATAACAACGATTGGTGTCAATTATGATGCTAATCAAAATAAGGTTGTCCATAAAATAATTGACGTAGATCGTTCAATTAACATGTTTGGTGAAACTTTGCTTTCTTCCGATAAACTGAGAATTGAAGAATTTTATCGCGAGCACTCTTTTCTTTCATTTCCTAAAGTATTTTATATAAAAACACCATTCGGGGCTGACAATATAGTGCGACTTTATGAGGACGGAAGAGGCGAACTACAAAAATATGCACAAAACCAGCCTTATTACAAAAAGGGCACATGGGTAAAAGTTGGTAAAGAGTATGTGTTGTCTTTCTATCGCGGAGACTTGACTTATCGAGTATTTGATAACGGTGGCACAGTTGTAGGTCTTGTCTCCAGCAAGTTTGTAACCAACAAGCCATGGAGTAATGTTGTTGAAAATTGGCTAATAGTTGGGACTAGAACCTTAACTGATGCTAACGTGAATTTCAGTGTTTTTGAACATCCTTACATAGTTGTTGACCCTGGGGTGGCGTATCCGAAGGCTGCATATTTGAGTGGTGAAACAGGGGTTGTAGAGTTGAGTTTTGGATTGGAGAAGGAACATACGTCTCTAAATGTGTATAAGCCGATCAATATATCAATTGAGTCGTCTTCGATTAAAAGTGTATACGCACAAACAATACTAGAAAGTTTTAGAAAGTACAGATACTCTCTCCCTAAAGATGTGGCTAATAAGAAATTTAAAGAAAAAGTAACACTTAGAATTACAGACGATGTGCCTTCTGTTAGTTTCGAGAATAGTCCCGTAATATATTTTAACAGATATACAAATTAACGAGACAAACAAATATTCTTAAATTATTGATATCTTATCGATGATGATAAGACGGTTTTGAGTTAAGTTTTTTAATGGCTTCATTAGCTCTTAAAGTGTCATTTAAATTAATGTGGAACCTAAATTGTTTAGAGTTTCATATTTGGTAAGTAAAACCAAGTTAAGTCGCGACTTTCAAAACTATGCGCCTAAAAAACTGAGCCTAAAGCAATGATAATTCCATTACCTGACCGTTATTTTGAGTGGTTCAATAAAACTAACAATGCTTACTGTGTGAAGTTCGCAGGTAGGTTTTGGAATATATCGAGGCGAAACGAACTCGAAGAAGAAATTAGAATAGATAGGGAATCTGTGCCTTCATGGCAGCAGTTGAAAGCATACAGCGCGATGTATAAAGAAATTAATCAGCAGAATGCTACCTGTGACCAAGATGGCAATCAATTTGAGCTGTCAAGATTAAGTGATTGCATCGTGATTGGAGAAGATAATGGTGAACCATTATTTTGTGATCCATCAGATTCGTATTCTATTTGGTGCTACTATCCAGATGGCGGAGATGTTAAATATCTATCATCATCATTGGATGTGTTCATCGCTAAAGCAGAACTAATCTATGACTAAATGTAATAAAACTATTCTTGAGCGACTATAGTGGCATTGCAGGTTCTACCGTGAGTTTTAGTGAATTTATTATTCAAACGCTGTAGCCTATTATTCAATAGGCTTCCCTGAGCGAAAGTCTTGTGTTTTTATCCAGTTTTCAAGCTGGTAAGCAATATTGATTAACGCTTGCTCATCACCTCGTTTACCCATAATCGATAAACCGATCGGTAAGTTATGAACCTTGCCTAGAGGAATTGTGATGTGGGGAAATCCCGCGACAGCGGAATAAGTTGAGACACCACCGACAACATTGTCGCCATTGACTCTATCAATACTCCAAGCTGGGCCACGAGTGATAGCAATAATAGCATCGAGTTGATTGTCGTTAAGCATCTGTAAGATGCTTTGTTGGGTTTCTTTGGTGACATTGTTCAGCGCCTCTTGATACTCTTGATTATCAAGCGAGCCTTTTTGCTGAGCTTTCTCAAATATTTCTTGTTGAAAAAACGGCATTTCTTGCTCTCGATTATGGCGGTTAAACTCAATCAGCTTTTGTAATGTCCAAGACTTAGAGTCGCTAGTCGATTGTTCAAAATAACGATTCAAATCATTCTTTAGTTGGTAAAGCAGTACCGTGTAAGTATCTTTCCAAAATGATTGGTAAGGAGAATGACTTAGGTACTTAGTGGTTAACCAGTCTCTCTTTTGTAACTGCTCTATGAGTTGACTCTCAATTAGGGCTACTCGTTCGTGATTGGTTGCGCGGGAGTTTTGCAAGCCCAGTCGAAGTTTTCTATCGGAATTGCTGCTTGGTGTTAGATCCACACTGCGATCTAATCGATCATCTAACGTGGTTAAATCATTTTGATCGGCGCTGCCCATGTATTGCAAGAGAATGGCGGCGTCAGTAATATTTTTGGTCATAGGACCAGCGGTATCTTGGGTGTGAGAGATCGGAATGATCCCAAATCGACTGACCCAACCGACACTCGGTTTTATTCCCACGACGCCAGTGACCGATGCAGGACAGGTAATAGAACCATTAGTTTCCGTACCAATTGCTGCGACCGCAAAGTTTGCAGCAATGGCGGCACCGGAGCCAGAACTTGAGCCACATGCACTGCGATTGGTGTCATGCGGATTTCGAGTTTGCCCTCCAATGGCACTCCAACCCGATGACGAACGTTCTGAGCGAATGTTCGCCCACTCGCTAAGGTTGGTCTTACCTAGAATAATGGCGCCCGCTTGCCTTAAATTACTGATCAGTGTCGCGTCTCTTTTGGTCAGATGGTTTGCTAAAGCCAGGCTGCCCGCAGTGGTTGGCATATCGGCCGTTTCGATGTTGTCTTTGACCAGAATCGGTATGCCATGCAATGGACCGCGAAGATTCCCTAAAGCGCGCTCTCGATCAAGTTCAATCGCTCTTTGTAGGGCATTTGGATTAACACGAATAACGCTGTTGTACTTATGATCGTTTTGTTTGATTTTTGTCAGGTAGAAGCGAGTTAGCTCTTGCGCTGAGAATTGCTGTTGGTTCATTCTTTTCTGCATTTGAAGGATGGTTTCATTGCTAGTAATTACTTCTAATTCGCTTTGGCTGGCGTTTTGACCGGATTGTTGAGTGGTCGAGCAACTGACGACGAGTGCAAGCAAAACAATTATCGAAAAAGGAGAAAATACGTTAGGCGGTAATAACCAAAGTCTCTTTTTAGTGATTTTCATTGGATGCATAGCTGACACTCTCTGTTAATCCTTAAATTTTAGATTAACGTTTCAGCATTGACTTTGCAAAGTAAAAGACCTTCAAGAATGGATGGGTTGTAAACGAAGTTGGTTTGGAAAAAGGAAGCTTACAAAAAACGAATGCTTAAAAAATTAACGAGTCGACAACCACTTTGTACGCGGTTGTCGTGAGCTACTCAATAAGTTGAGAGTCGTTACAATAGGTTTAGTTGTCGTCGTCAACCGGTGTTTTAGGTTGGGTCGGTATTTTCGGTGGGGGCGGCATTTTAGGCGAAGCAGGGGGTTGTGGTTTTAATACCTCTTTGCGCTCTTGCTCATAGTTTTCGAAACTTTTGTTGTACCGATCAAGGCACGCTTGATACATGCCAGGAGGCTCTTCAATGCAGGCTTGCTTACCGTTTTGTTGTGCATTGTCATAAAAGGCCTTCGACGAACAAGCGCTTATCAACAAAATTGTGACCAAACTGAGAAGGTTCATTAGTTTTAACATTGAAGAGGGTATCCTATGTTAGCTGCGTTTATTCCTCTTTGCCCTGCTTTCGTTTCAAGTAACGCATTAGCTGAGCTTTGAGTGATTTTGGAATATGTTTCACAATCAGTTCATCGGATCCTTCGTCAAAAACAATGTTGTCTCCAAACATTTCTGACGAGAAGCTGATGCTTAAATTTTTATCACGACCAAAAAATCGAACGTATTTTTTTAGGCTAGCACGGTCAGTGTAAATCTCCTTTTTAACACTGGGTTGTTTCTCGCTAACAAATGCCGAAAAACGTTCTGGATTTTCTTCGTCGAGTTGTGTTGAGAGATCGTCTAAATCGACTGGGCTACCCGCCATGTCTTGATCAATACAATACTCAACTATCTTGCTTTTGAGTCTTTCTCCAATAGAAGGTTCCTGATCTTCAACAAATTCATCGACGACCGATAAAAAACTCTCGGTTTGCGCTTTCAGATCGACACTCGAGATAAAACCAGAGAAAGACTCGAATGCTTCGGCAATGTCTTTGTTCCCTTTGCTGACCAATTGCGACATGTACTGATCCCAACCGTCGACTTTCCATTGTTCAATGTCAATCTTAAAGGCGTATTTCAGTTTACCTGGATCGACGAATTGCAACGTATCGACGTCGAGGTCGGAGTTTATGAATTGGGCGTCGGCGTGATTGATCCAAAACGCATAAAAGAAAGATTGCTCGAGTAGTTCATCGATGACGAAACAAATATGCGCTTCAAATGGCTCTGATGTTTTTTCAAATTGGAGTTTCAAATGCTCCATGGCTTGATGAGTCATGCTAGAAAAGCCGAGGGATTCATCAACGACTTTCTGTAGCAACGCAGACATCGGGTTGTCGCCGAGCTCAGGGTTGAATAAGCCGTATTGCTTTTGCGTGCTGCGAGTTAGGGTAAGTTTCATTTGTTCAAATAACGAAACAATGGGCCCTTCTGCGGGAATTTCATTGGGTCGCAACTGAATTTTGACTTCGGCTCCGGGTTTTGCGCGGTAAACTCTATGAATTGAGCAATGTTTAATCGTCATAATTATCGTAGGTTGATGAATGAAGTAGGATTATAACTGAGCTAGAAAAAGTTGAAACACTCGAAAGCCTTCATTTCTTACCGTTTACGATGGGGTTGTCATCCAAAACGCCGCTTTAATCGTAAAACCTATTGAAAATCAACTAATTAGTATTTTATGCCACTGCGTTGCAGTGCGTATTGAGAAGTTGAGTCGGGGTTTGATAGAGTATGAATGAGAACAATAATCAATTCTGGACATATCATGAATGATAAAAAATTGGGGATGAGTTTTCACCAAACGCTACTCGCCTGTATCGCGCTGTTCGCGGTGAGTGGTGTGTGTCTATGGTTGATTTTTTCGAATCAACCAGTCGCGCAGAAAGAGGGGGCGACAAAGGTTACGCCTATGCTGGTAGAAGTTATTAGCGCCGAGGTGAGTAACTACCAACCAACGATTCATGCACTGGGTGAAGTCATGCCAGAATCAGAAGCTCTGGTGACGGCACAAGTAGCTGGTTTAATTTCCGCAATGGGAGAGTCATTTGAATTAGGACGCCGACTCAATGCGGGTACTGTGCTGGTGCAGGTTGAACCGAGTGATTATGAGTTGCGCTTGGCTGAGGCTGAAGCGGAACTGGCCGATGCGAAAGCCCGTTTTGCCATTGAGCAAGGCGAGCAATTAAGAGCCGAAAAGTCAGTGGCCATGTTAGGAAAACCCATCGCCGAAGCGAATCGGTCATTGGCATTACGCGAGCCTCAAAAGCAGCAAGCGCAAGCTGTCGTGACGGTTGCCGAAAGCCGAGTTCGAGCGGCTCAATTAGCGTTGCAACGAACCAAGGTTACGATGCCCTTCGATGGTCAAGTGGTAGAACGTTTGGTCAGTGTCGGTTCACTCGTTTCTGAATCGCAACCCATTGCTCGGGTGATTGGAACCGATCGTCATTGGGTACAAGCGAGTGTCTCTTTAAAGCAATTAGCTTGGTTAGCGGATCCGCAAAATCAACCAAGCGTGCAAATTACCAATCCAACCCATTGGCCACAAGGAAGTGCTCGAAGCGGAACGCTAAAACAGACCATCGATGAATTAGACAGCACCACCAGAATGGCGCGTGTTTTGGTCGAGGTGGAAGACCCTTTGGGTCTTAAGCAAACCGAGTGGTCGAACCGACCTGTCGTGGTTGGTAGTTATTTGGAGTTAGCCTTACCTGTTAAGCCGCTGAAACAAGTCGTTCGACTTGATTTGGCTTATTTACGCAAGAATGATCAGGTTTGGGTGATGCATGATAAGAAATTGGATATTCGTCCCGTTTCAGTGATTTTTCGTGATAAGCAGTTCGCGTACATCAATCAAGGTATCAAGCCGGGTGATAAAATTGTCATCAGCGACTTGGCTCGCATTAAACAAGATGCACCTTTACGTCTGAAAGCGGTCGCTGAGAAAGAGACTAATAGCGCTGTGTCTGTCAGCACTGTAAATCCGCAGGGGTCGTCGCAATGAGCGTTTCTTCGTCACAGCGAGTGGGTATGATCGAGTGGATGACGCGTCATTCTGTCGCCGCTAATTTGCTGATGCTAATGCTGCTCGGTGGTGGCATTTTCATGGCTTTCAACGTTCAAAAAGAAGTCTATCCCCAGTATGAGTTGGGAATCGTTGAAGTCGATGTGACTTATCCGGGTGCTTCGCCTGAAGAAGTAGAAAAAGGTATTTTGCAACCTGTCGAAGAAGCGGTTCGCGGTTTACAAGGCATTCGTGAAATGACTTCTCGCGCTCGCGAAGGGAGTGGTCGAATTACCCTTGAGCTAGTAACTGGCATCGATCGAATGAAAGCGTATCAAGACATCGATCAAGCCGTGAGTCGAATTCGAACCTTTCCAGAAGAAGCCGAAGAACCCGAAGTGACTTTGCAAGTTCAGCAACGTGATGTGATGGAAATTGGTTTGTTTGGTGATGTGGATATTTGGACCTTACGCAAACTCGCTGAGCAATTGCGTGACCGCTTAGTCAATGAGCCGAATATTTCTCAAGTGTCACTAAACAATGTGCCTGGGTACGTGACTCATGTCGAAATATCACAGCAGCAACTGCGTCAATACGGCGTAACGCTACGAGACGTTGCGCGGCAAATCGCGGCGGCATCACAAGATGTTCCTGCGGGAGCAATAGAAACCAACAAAGGCGAAATTTTAATTCGATTAAAAGAGCGAAAACAGTGGGCTGCTGAATATGCTGATATTCCAGTGGTAACCGCCTCGTCGGGTGCACGAGTGACTCTAGGTGAGATTGCTACCTTGTGGGATGGATTTGAAGAAGCGGGATTCCACGCTCAGTTCAATCAACAACCCTCTGTCGAAGTTGAAATATACCGAGTGGGCAATCAATCTCCACTCGAAATTGCGGACGCGGTCGACACGGTTTTGCAAGAACTCTCAACCACTTTACCGGCCGGTGTTGAGTATCGTATTGATAGCAACCGTGCTGAAGATTTTCACGACCGACTGAACCTGCTGCTCGAAAATGGGGCCTTGGCGGTCATTATTGTGTTACTGATTCTCGGAGCCTTTTTAGAATACCGATTGGCGTTTTGGATTATGATGGGCATGTCGATTTCATTTGTCGGTGGCATTTTATTTTTACCGCTGGTTAATGTCAGTATCAACATGATTTCTATGTTCGCATTCTTAGTTGTGCTTGGTATTGTGGTGGACGATGCCATTGTTGTTGGCGAAAACATCTATGAATACCGAGAGCAAGGCGATGACTTTATGACGGCGGCCATTAAAGGCGCAAAAGATATTGCCGTGCCGGTTACCTTCACCATCTTAACGACCATTGTTGCTTTCATACCCGTGATGTTTATTCCCGGCACGACAGGTTTGTTTTGGTGGCCGTTGCCGGTTGTCGTAATAACGGTACTGCTGATATCGTTAGTCGAAGCTCTGTTTATCTTGCCCGCTCATTTAGCGCACTCATCACCGCATCATCGTCATCCTTTAGGACGAGCCATTCATGAACGACAGCGTTCGATTGCTAAACATTTCAATGCGTTTATAGAAAATTTTTATCGCCCTTTTTTAGAACGTTGTCTCCGTTATCGTTATATCACGTTAAGCGCTGCGCTGAGTATTCTGATTGTTACCGGTGGATTTGCTTACAGCGATCATATGGGAATTGTGATGATGCCACGTGAAGCGGCGGATGAAATTGAAGCGGGTGTTCGTTTACCTGTTGGAACAACGCAGCAGCAAGCAGCAAAAGTTGCGCAAGATATTACTGACGCTACCTACCAGATGTTTATTGAGCATGATTTGTTTCGCGCTGCAGAAGGTATTAAAACCAATGTGCGTGGAAAAAACTTTATTGACGTCGAAATTGTTATGAAGCCGCCCGATCAAAGGGAAATGTCGGCCATTGAAGTTATTGAGTTATGGCGTGATGAAATTGGTGATATCGATGGCGTTGACCAAATTAGTTTTGAAGCTGAGCGTGGACCCGGAGGGTGGCGCGATGACATCAGTGTCGATTTAGGGCATACCGATTTAGACATTCTTGCACAAGCCAGTGAAGCCTTCGTAACGACCATGAAGCAGTATTCGCAAACACGAGATGTCAATGACAGTTACAACACCGGAAAAATGCAATATGACTTTACGATTCTTCCACAAGGAGAGGCCTTGGGGTTAACGCCTGAGTACATCGGTCAACAAGTTCGTGACGCTTTCTATGGTGCCGTGGCGTTAAGACAATTACGAGGAACCAACGAAGTGGAAGTGCGAGTGAAACTACCGCTTAACGAGCGACAGCAACAGTACACGCTCGATCACTTTATTATTACGGCTCCCGATGGTACTCAAGTTCCTTTGGCGGATGTCGCAAAGGTCCGTTCGGGTGAAGCTTTTAGTTCGTTAGAACGACGCGACGGACGTCGGGTAATTTCGGTCGGAATGGATGTTGAACCGCCGGGAGCGGTGAATCAAGTGCTGAATGCCATTAACAACGAAGTGTTACCTCAATTGCTACAAGATTACCCTGGTCTCACTTGGTCCTTTCGAGGTACGCAAGCAGAAATGCGCGAATCCACCCAAGTACTTTGGAGTGGTTTTGGTCTTGCCATGTTTGTTATTTACTCATTACTGGCAATGGCTTTTCGAAGTTACTTACAGCCTTTGATTGTGATGCTTGCCATTCCTTTTGGCATTGTAGGAGCGGTCATGGGACATTTATGGCTTGGTTATGACCTATCGATTGTCAGCTTAATGGGGGTGGTGGCTCTTGCCGGCGTGGTGGTTAACGGGGCATTAATTATGGTCGACTACGCAAATAAACAAGCCGCTAAATTACCCGCGTTTAATGCCATTCTCGAATCAGGCGTTCGACGGTTCAGGCCGATTGTTTTGACAACATTAACCACCTTTGGTGGATTGACCCCAATTATTTTGGAACAGTCTCGGCAAGCTTATCAGTTAATACCTATGGCAATTTCACTAGGATTTGGTATTGTATTTGCGACAACCATTATTTTAGTAATTGTACCTTGTTTCTATCTGGTGTTAGACGACATTAAAGGCTTGATGACTGATCAAGTATTAGAAGAGAATGATGCTCTAAGTCACCCAATTAAAAACAGCTGAAGACAAGGTAATAGACTCTTTAATTGACAAAAATAACTTTGGTTGATTATATTTTTTAGCAAAGCCTTTAAATAAAAAAGAGCAATTTGATAAATAGAATGATTTAGGGGAATACAATGGAATGGTTAATTATATTAACGATCATGGTCGTCGTTCTCGTCGTGCCAGTGATGTTAGCTGCAAAAATGCTCAATGCTCGCAATAGCGGTTTTTTCAGTGCTTTACTGGCAGTTATCGCTGCAGCTATTGCTAACGCATTAACGGGATCATTCTTCCATAATCCTTGGCTTGCGGCACTGTTAGCAATTATTGTAACGGCGGTCTGCTTTTCTCTTATTTTAGGAGCTCGATTTTTGCAAAGTCTAGGAATTGCAATCTTGGCTTACATTATTCAGGTAGGCTTGGTATTTTTGCTTGCTACCTTTGGCCTCGCTGCAGGCAGTACTTTGGGGCTTTCATTGTGATGCTTTATCTGAAGAGGCAACCCACAGTACAAACTTCATCAATAAACTAGGCCGATGTTATATTGGATCATTATCGCCGCCTTTGCTATTCCGGCTTATTATACGTGGTACGAAAGGCAGCGAGAAAAACAACGGCAATCGATTCGACAACAACGCATTCATCAAAAACTAAGCAAGAAATCAGATAGCAATTGATAACATTGATGATTATTAAGATAGAGAGAATGGCGTTTGGGTAGGTTGGCTGTTATTCTCGAGGTCTTGATATTAATCTGAGCCGCGTAGGTTAGATTAGCGAAGCGTAACCCAACGGAAGATATTGAGCGAATAATTTTAATTTGGAAAATGTTGGGTTTCTTTCATCAACCCAACCTACGAGATTTGAGTCTACGGTTAATCTCGATAACATAAAGTGAATCTGGTCATCGTAGGTTGGGTTAGCGAAGCGTAACCTGATTAATGAATTAAAATCGATAATCTTAATTTTTTAAAAAGGAAAACTATGAAACTTGCATTTTTAACCCTTTTGTCTCTTCTTTTACTTTCTTGTGCTAGCAAACCGACTTATGAGTACCGAGAAGCTCCCTCGATTGACGCTTCGAGTATGACTGCTGCCATTCCAGTGAAGTTAGATAACCTTCAGTATCCAAAAAAGGCAGCCAGAAATGGAGTGGAAGGCTGGGTCTACTTTGAGTTTGAGTTAAATGAATCGGGTGAACCAAGAAATATCAAAGTGCTTGATTCGCATCCAGAGTACATATTTGTCAGAGAAGCAACCAAGTCTATTAGAAAGTGGCAATTTAAGAAGTTTCCTGGGATCGAAAAATATCGATATTTACTGGAGTTTAAGATCGCAAACTAGCTTCGGCATCATCTTTTAACGATCGTTTCATATTATTTAATGAATGTTGGGTTTCTTTTATCAACCCAACCTACGAGATTTGAGTCGACGATTAATCTCGATAACATAAAGTGAATTCGGTCAGCGAAGGTTGGGTTAGCGAAGCGTAACCCAACAAAAAGGCATCGACCGAATGGTTTTAACTTGAACGATGTTGGTTTTTTCATCAACCCAACCTACGAGATTTGAGTCGACGGTTAATGTCGAGCTCATGAAGTGAATCTGGTCAGCGAAGGTTGGGTTAGCGAAGCGTAACCCAGCAAAAAGCATCAAACGAATGATTTTAACTTGAAGGACGTTTGGGTTCTATCCTCTGTATAGGTAACGAGACGATCATTTGCTTTCGATAGGAGTCTTATCAACTCGGCTTAAATATTGACGGTACCATCGAAGAACCCATAAACAAAAGACAATAAATAAGATAGGAATACCGATGGCAAAAATCAATTGTTGAATCGTGGTCAATACTATCTCCGGTGTCTCGCTAGGCACTAACCATTGACGGCCAATGGGACCATTTGAAAAAAGACTATTGGTCACTAAGTTCCAACCGAAATGAAGTGCAATCGGGGTAAATACTGAGCGAGTGATGGCAAATGATTTTGCCATTATGAAACCGAATCCTCCGGTTAATAAGAGTACGTAGATCATATTAACCCACTGACCCCAAATGCCGTAAGAAAACCAATGGTAACCACCAAAACACAGTGCCGAAATTAAGCAAGCTCGATTTTCTTTAATCGCTTGAATTAAAAACCACAACAATACTCCGCGAAATATAAGTTCTTCATAAACAACGGAGTTAAAGTTCCAGCGAAGGCTTTCTAGCACAAGAGAAACGTTTAGTTCAGGGTTGGCAATCCACTCAAAGTCTTTCCAGTGCCCGACGAGTAAGTATTGGCTGGCGGCGAAACAGCCTGCAATCGTTACTCCGGTCACAGATTCATTTAAGCGGCGTAAAGGATGGTTAAATCCTAGAACTCGTATTGATTGTTGACGCCATTTCAGAATACCCCATGAGGCAGCCAGTAAGATAATTCCTATCATGTTTACGTTCCTTTCAGTCCTTTGAACCGTCCAGTCAAAAAATAATTTTTACCGTAAGAAGCATCCTATCAGCCTTTTTAAATAAACAACAGTTAGGTGGGTGTAATGGTGTGTAATGTTGCTTTGTGTTGCTGTCAGGTAAGTTTAATTCTCCAACTTTATTTAAGGAGAAAGTTATTATGAAACGATTTTTTCTAACCATTATGTCAATTGGATTGGTGCTATTTTCAAGCCAACTAACGGCTGAAGTTTTAGCTTGTACTAATATTGCTAGTGTAAAAAATTCGGCCGATGCCTCAAAAAATAATGCGGCCGGTGGTCATTTGAACTCACACATAAAAGGTCAAACTCCACCAGCAGGATATTCTCAATTGAATAAAACCATGTTTGCGTCTGTTGATGATTGGAATACGGCTTATAGTGCTCTAGAAAGACAGAACCCTGCTTTAGACTGCAACACCGCTGCTAATATTGGAGATAAAGCAGCAACTCACATAGCACTTTCTCAAACCGCGTATCAATGCACCGCTGTTGATAGTAACGGTAAATGTACGGCAAGTAGTCCAGTGGCTTCTGCAACGGTGACCTATGTGGTTAAAATGGTTCAAAACGGCGAGTCGAAAAATTGGATTATTTTGACGGGTTATCCTCGCTCATCGAGTAGCGACTAGCCATACTGTTCAACTCACAGAGCGGTTGTCTCTGTGAGTTGGGGTGGCACTAGTGCTTCTCTTCTATTTATTATGATTAAGCCCAAGCCAGCAAAGAAACCAACGATGCTACCAATCACGACAAACTCTAGTTCGACAAGTGTCGCACCACTAAGAATACCTAAACCAATCGCGCTAAATATTCTGACAGGAAAACTGCGCCATTTCTTTAACACGAAAAATTCCATTATCGACGTGGCAATGATCGCTTGAATTCCAATAAAAATATAGGCAATACCGATTAACTCTACCAGTGCTCGAAGCGGTAGAAATGGATCCTCTCCCGAGTCAATCAAGCTAATTGAACCATGACTTTTAAGATCAATGTAACTGTAAAAAAGTAGTGCGCCCAAAATCGGAGGCAGGTTAATCCCCAATAGATATCGATAGGCTCTAAAGCGATTCATCGTTTGTTTATTCCCTGCAAGAGGTTAGTCGAAAGGATTCAATGGCAAAGGGAGTTTACCGCGCAATGGCGCTTTGACTCAATGAAAAGGCCTGTGTTATTAGGTGAGAAAAGCGAAATAAATAGAGGGCATCCATAAGTAAATAGACATAGTAAATAGTGGACATCCAAAAGAAACGGTTGAATGCGGGTAGAGAATGGTATGTTAAAAATATTTGACATGAGTCATTTGTGGGGCTAAAGTCTATGTTAAATATATTTAACATAGTAAAAAGAACGTTGATGAGGCCAAAATGCTCACTCATGTTCTCTGGATAGATTCCGAGGAGTGGAAAATGTTTTTGCGAGAGATGTCATTTCAAGAGAAATCGGCGTGGATAATGATCTTAGCGTTGATCATCAGTGGGTTCTTTTACTTTAGCGGCGTAGTCCACCTATCGATGAGTCTCGGTTCGTTAGTTCCTCCGTTATTGCCCTCGCTGATCAAGTACACGGTGACCTTAGTAATTATTTCTGCGGTAAGTCATATTGTGATGGCCGCAATGAATCCGAAAGAAGCGAATCAAAAACTCGACGAACGAGAGCGTGGTATTTTTGATCGAGCCGGTCATTGGTCTGGTTTTATTTTAGGGTTTGGAGTGGTCATGGCGTTGGGCGGATACTTGTTTAGTTACAATGGAGATATTATGTTTTACACCATTCTAGCAACACTCATGTTGGCACAAATCGCTGAGTACGTACTGCGAATAGTGTTTTATCGTAAGATGATGTGAGCCATGGCGAAATTATTACCCATCATTAACGGTGTAAAAAATTTACGCGAAGAGCGGGGCATGACTCAAGGTGAGCTTGGAGAAGCCGTTGGTGTGACTCGACAGACCATTGCGGCCATTGAGCAACGTCGTTACTCACCATCGTTAGAGACGGCATTTCGAATTGCAAGAGAGTTTAATGTGGGATTCGAGCAGGTGTTTTCTTGGGACGAAGAAAGTGAATGAGAAAGAGACTACTTAACTCTTAAAAAAATGGCGCTCAGGTTGAGCGCCAAAGACAGTTGCTAATTAGAAACTCAAGCTTTTTTATCGTTTATTCAATCCAAATCAAATCGGTCGGCATTCATAACCTTTACCCAAGCATTGACGAAGTCTTTAACAAACTTATCATTAGCGTCTTGTGCTCCATAAACTTCGGCAATGGCTCTTAGTTGTGAATTAGAACCAAATACGAGATCCACCCGTGTTGCGCTCCACTTTTTGTTTTTGGTTGCTCGATCAATGCCTTCAAACAACTCGGCTTCTTTTGAGGTGGGTTGCCATTGAATATCCATGTCTAGTAAGTTGACAAAAAACTGATTATTTAATTGACCTGGAGTCGATGTCAGCACGCCGTGTGAAGATTGCTCATAGTTTGCATTGAGCGCACGTAACCCGCCAATCAATACGGTCATTTCAGGCGCTGTTAGCGTTAACAATTGTGCGCGATCCAATAACAACTCTTCTGCAGATACCGCTAGGTTTGGCTTTAAGTAATTTCTAAAACCATCGGCGATAGGTTCCATAACATCGAATGATTCTGCATCGGTTTGCTCGTCAGTAGCATCGGTGCGACCAGGTGCAAAAGGTACACTGATTTTTGAGCCCGCATCGTTCGCAGCTTGTTCAATGGCAGCGTTCCCTCCGAGAACGATGAGGTCGGCCAGCGATACTTTTTTGCCATTGCTCTGTGCACTATTAAAAGCTTCTTGAATGCTGGTTAAAGCGTT
Organism: Pleionea litopenaei; assembly: GCF_031198435.1. Classification (GTDB taxonomy): domain Bacteria; phylum Pseudomonadota; class Gammaproteobacteria; order Enterobacterales; family Kangiellaceae; genus Pleionea; species Pleionea litopenaei. The sequence continues at coordinate 1,908,860 of NZ_CP133548.1, read as the reverse complement.
TAAAACTTTGTCTAATTGCGCGGGTTGGTTCGCTGCCCAATCTTTTTGCGGTGCCAAACGAATTCGAGCGCCATTGGCTCCACCGCGGCAATCAGAACCTCGGAAGGTGGATGCTGATGACCAAGCCGTGTAAACCAACTCCGAGAGGCTAAGATCAGACGCTAAAATTTTCTGCTTCAGCACTTCAATATCGGCATCGTCGATTAACGGATGATCAACCGTCGGAATGGGATCTTGCCAAATCAAATCTTCCTCGGGAACTTCAGGACCTAAGTAACGCGATTTTGGGCCCATGTCGCGATGGGTCAGTTTGAACCATGCGCGGGCAAAAGCATCGGCGAATTCTTCTGGATTTTTATGAAAATGCTCAGAAATTTTTCGATACTCAGGATCTTCACGCATCGACATATCAGCGGTGGTCATCATAATGCCGACCTTTTTGCTAGCGTCTTCGACATCGGGTGCGTGATGATCTGCGGCCAGATCTTTAGCGACCCATTGGTGCGCTCCCGCAGGACTTTTACTCAGTTCCCACTCGTATCCGAATAATACGTCGAAGTAACCGTTGTCCCATTGAGTCGGATTGGGTGTCCAAGAGCCCTCTATGCCGCTAGTAATCGTATCGCGGCCGTTACCCTTGCCATATTGACTGGTCCAACCGAATCCCATTTCGTGTATTTCTGCCGCTTCTGGCTCAGGCCCGACATTGGCTGCATCGCCAGCACCGTGACATTTTCCGAAGGTGTGGCCTCCGGCAGTTAGAGCAACGGTTTCATAATCGTTCATTGCCATTCGAGCGAAGGTGTCGCGTACATCTTGTCCTGATGCCACAGGATCGGGGTTGCCATCTGGACCTTCAGGGTTTACATAGATAAGCCCCATTTGAACAGCGGCGAGGGGGTTTTCTAAATCGCGCTTGCCACTGTAGCGCTCGTTGCCAAGCCAGGTATCTTCGGCACCCCAATAGATATCTTCTTCCGGTTCCCAAATATCTTCGCGACCACCACCAAATCCAAAGGTTTTGAATCCCATGGTTTCTAGAGCAACGTTTCCAGCGAGAATAAATAGGTCGGCCCACGAAAGTTTGTTGCCGTATTTCTGTTTTACGGGCCAAAGTAATCTTCGAGCTTTGTCGAGGTTGGCGTTGTCTGGCCAACTGTTTAGAGGAGCAAAGCGTTGATTGCCAGTTGATGCTCCGCCACGACCATCGCCGGTTCGGTAAGTGCCAGCCGCGTGCCAAGCCATTCGAATCATAAAAGGACCGTAGTGTCCGTAGTCGGCCGGCCACCAATCTTTAGAATCAGTCATGATCTCAGCGAGATCAGCTTTTACGGCAGCAAGGTCGAGCGATTTAAAAGCTTCGCGATAATCAAACGATTCGCCAAGAGGATTCGATTTTTGATCATTTTGATGAAGGATTTTTAAGTTCAGTTGATTCGGCCACCAATCTTTATTTTGAGTTCCGGCGCTGCCCATTCGAGTGTTTCCACCGTGCATCACTGGACATTTACCGTGGCTGTCGTTGCTCATGAATATCTCCTTGTAAGATACATTGTAAGACCAGCGTTCATTGATTGGTCTTTAGAAATGATGCATTAACTATAGGCGTCTTAATGCGGTTTCGAAAGTGAGTTTTAACGAACACTCGCTTCGTGAAAAACGATTGAGTTCGAAGAAATGAAAGAAATCTTCGATTGAAAAATGGCGGACGTTAACTATTCGTCCGGTTAGCGTTCATCTAGGCGTGAATTAACTACACTTAACCTGACTTATATCAAAGCTTACGGTTTATGTCGGTATTAAATTGAGAAAAAGTTGATGAACTAACAAGGGAGTAAATCTATGAAAAACTTTCCAGAGCACTTTAAAGAACTAAACGTTTGGATGGAAAAGCTTGGCGCGGAAATTCCTGAAGCTATGCAAGGTTTTGCGACTTTGCATGAAGCAAGTATTAAGTCAGGTGCGTTAGACAGTAAAACCAAAGAATTGATCGCCTTGGGCATTGCTATTACGGTTCGCTGTGATGGTTGCATTTCCTTTCATGTTCACGATGCGTTGCAAGCCGGAGCCACTAAAAATGAAATTGCTGAAACAGTCTCGGTCGCTATTCTTATGGGCGGAGGGCCATCGGTAGTGTATGGCATTGAAGCATTACAAGCTCTGAGTCAGTATGAAGAACAGGGGCTGTAAATTAACTAACACTTGGTACTGATGCCAGAATTTTCGATGAATTCACTGGCGTCAGTGCCTACTCTTCGATAACCTTCACTCTTGAAAAACGGAATCGTATGCAGGGTCGCATGCTCGAGATTGAGGCAAAGGACTGTACAAACTGACTATTTCTAGTCAATCGATGTCGCTAGAAAATCCCAGTCGACAACTAATCTATTGAAGGATAATTATGATCGTCCCTTATTATTGGTCGCAATCAAAAGTTAAAAAAGTCGTCAATGGACAGCAGTTTACTGTCATGCGCTTTGGCTGGTCAGATGAAAGTGAAGAGGCTGCAAAGCAGCTCGCTGACAGTCGATTAGCCGAAGCCATTCAAACTTTAGAAAGCGAAGGCGATGTTCGACGGATCGATCGTAAAGTCTCTTACAATGGATCTGAAGGCGTTCCCATTCGCGAAGAAGTCATTGAGAAAATTGATGATATTGTTATTTCTCGAAATGCATACGGTGCACTGTGTTTAAATACACCCGACGTTTTGTTTGCCGATATCGACTTTGATCAAGAAGCGGCGTTTTCAACCATCGTTATTTCAGGAATTCTTGTATTATTGATGTCGATTTTGACGGCAGTCATTACTGGTTATGTTTGGATCTTTATTCTCGGATTGTTTTTGTCATTACTCTTTGCTTCACCTTTAGCCACTCTGTTTTTTAACCTAAAGCTTAAGCTAACGGGCGGCGTAGAAAAAAGCCGGTTGCAAGCGATTGAAAAAGCATCGGCTGCTTACCCGACGCTGCATATGCGAGTGTATCGAACACCGAACGGATTTAGAGTCTTGATAATGAACGATACTTTCTCACCAACCAGTGAAGAGACGGTACAATTGCTCAAAAGTCTGAATTCTGATTCTGTTTATATTCAAATGTGCAAGAATCAAAAATGCTTTCGAGCACGGATAAGCCCAAAACCTTGGCGTATTGGTGTTGAGCGACTAAAGCCACGACCGGGTATTTGGCCGATCAAACCTGAAAAGCTCGCAGAACGAGAGCGATGGGTTCGCAGTTATGAACATCGTTCGCGTAATATTGCCTCGTGTCATTTTGTAATGTCTCTCGGAAGCGATGATGTTCACCAGAAAGCGGAGCGTGTTCAGCAGATTCATGATGAGAAATGCTTGGCAATGAAAACGGATTTACCGTTAGCTTAAACTTTTAATGGACCGCGATTATGAATCGCATTGAGGAAACAAATATGAATCTAAAAGTATTAATCTTTCTACTGATGACTTTGCCTTTATCGGCTGCTGACGTGATCGAAAAAGCGGAGAAGGATGAAGTTTTTCTTATTGAAAAAGATAACCCTGATATGTTGCAGGCCTACAAAAAGGCTAGGAGTAGCCTACACACTTTCTTAGCAAAGTACGAACAGTCCACTGCCAAAGACGCTTTTTTCATAAAAGTTAAAATTACAGAAAACGACAATACTGAATATTTCTGGTTGAATCCAATTACGATCAAGGGTGATAACTCGTTTGTCGGTTCTCTTAGTAATGAACCTCAACTCGTGACCAATGTGGTCTATGGTGAAAGCATCAGTTTTTCAAAAGCCGATATATATGATTGGATGTACTACGAAAACAATAAAATGTACGGCAACTTTACCGCGTGTGCGCTGTTAAAAAAAGAGTCGAAAGAGCAACGTGAAGCCTTTATGCAGGCCTACGGATTAAGTTGTGAAAACTAAACAACAACAGATTACAGTGTACCAATTTCTTTAATTGGTCATTCGAACGGCCCGCGTTCAGAGACTCAATCTCGTCAATTCGAGTAATTGCAGGTGTTTAGTAAAGTTATAAAAACACCTGCCTTATTCTGTAAGCAAAGAAAATAGCCCATTTCTTGACTCCTTCAGGGGTTATTATTCCAATAATGAAGCCGTTTGCATTATCAATGTGATGGCTGTCCTCATTTTCGTTAATTCATTTCTGTGATGAGAATCTTATAAATAACAGTAACTTATGCGTCTGAGTTGGCATCTCATGTCGGCGGATGTCAGAAAACTTTAATTTTTATTTAAAGATTGTGATGACCGCCGCAAGTTGGTTGTTTTTTCATCAAGAAATCCCTGAATCGTCGATAAATACCCTGCACTTAACAAACTAACTGACAGGATACGATTCATGAGCCAACTTTTTTCTTCTTCTTTCTCTTTCCGCAGTCAATGGATGCTGATTGTTGTTTTCTTCATCGCATTCAGCCACATGGGAGTGGAAGCGAAAAAAGGCGGCGTTAAAGCGCAAGCCAATCCTGCGCCTGAGTTGGTGGTTCATGCCCCAACCGACGGCAGCACCTTGGTGGCTGGTGAGCCAATCACCTTCTCAGCCAGCGCCACTGATCCTCAAGAAGGCAACTTAAATCATTGGATCAACTGGCATTCAAACGTGAACGGCTGGTTAGGCATTGGTGGCGAGATCTCTCGCACTTTGTCAGAAGGCACTCACCGTTTAACGGTGCATGTGACCGATTCAGACGGCAACCGAGCGCAACAGATTTTAACGCTTAACGTCACCGCGTACGTGAACCAGGCACCGACCTTGTCATTGCTTGAACCGACTTACGCAGCGACTTACTACGAAGGGGACAGCCTTGTCTTCGCGGCCACCGCGGGTGACGTTGAAGACGGCGACCTCAGTGATTCGGTTACCTGGTCTTCAAACCTTGATGGTTTTATTGGTCAAGGCAACGGCTTTAGCGGTGCCCTAAGCGTGGGCGAGCACATCATCACCGCCATGGTTCAAGACAGCCATGGTGCGAGTGTCGAGCAAACCACACAGGTGACCGTATTAGCACTTGAAGTGGCCGCGCCACAGCTGACAGTGTTGTCACCGATTGCTGGCAACAGCTACGACAGTGCGCAAGCGGTGATTTTCCAAGCGACCGCTGACGATGCGCAACAAGGTAACTTAAACCACTGGATCAACTGGCATTCGAACTTAAACGGTTGGTTGGGCATTGGTGGTGAAATCAGCAAAGTATTGAAAGTAGGCACGCATCGCATTACGGCGCACGTGACTGACTCAGATGGCAACCGCAGCCAATCGATCTTTGAAATCATCGTCGCGGCGGGAGCAACAGTAAACCAGCTACCGAGCTTAAGTGTTGCGTCACCCTTAGCGGGCAGCAGCCACGACAGCGGCAGTGTGGTGACCTTGCAAGCATCAGCGAACGATGCGGAAGACGGTGACTTAAGCGCGAGCATTGAGTGGGTGTCGAATCGTGATGGGTTATTGACGGTGGGTGGTTATTTCCAAACTACGTTAAGCGATGGTGAGCACACCATTACAGTCACCGTGACCGACAGTGATGGCGCTAGCCGCAGTGAGAGTTTCAGCATCACCATGGTGGCGGTACAAAATAACGGTGGGCAAGCCACGGTACATTGGGTCGCACCGACGGAAAATACCGACAACAGTGCATTAACCAACTTAAGTGGCTACCGCGTGTATTTCGGAGACAGCATGAACAACGTAAAAGCGCAGTCGGTGTGGGTGGATGCAAGCAACACGCAAGTGACCATCGACGGCTTAAGCCAAGGCGTTACTTACTACTTCAGTGTGGTGGCGGTGAATGATGAAGGGTTAGAAAGTGACTTATCGAATGTCGCGAGTAAAACCATTCAGTAACCGAGTTGGGGCATGAGTTTTCGAGTTAGGATTTTCCCTGCAAGACTCTCAAACTGAGAGTGTTAGTGCCACGGATGATTTCCTCACGCCAAGAACGGCGATGTTGATGGGCCTCTTACGAGGCCCTTTTTTTTATTTGGCTTTTGAGGCTTTGGCTTTAAGTAACGGTTTTAAAAAACGACCCGTGTGTGAAACTTTAGATTTTGCAACGTCTTCTGGTGTACCGGTTGCAATAATTTCTCCACCTTTGTTACCACCTTCTGGGCCTAGATCAACAATCCAATCCGCGGTTTTGATCACATCCAAGTTATGTTCAATCACCACGATGGTATTTCCATGATCGCGCAATCGATGGAGTACCGCGAGCAGTTGATTGACATCGTGAAAATGCAATCCTGTGGTCGGCTCATCGAGAATGTAGAGTGTTTGCCCAGTGTCACGCTTACTCAATTCGCGGGACAGTTTAACCCGTTGCGCTTCACCACCGGATAGTGTCGTTGCTGCTTGACCCAATCGAATATAAGACAAGCCGACATCCATTAGCGTTTGAAGTTTTCTTGCGATGGCTGGCACAGCATCAAAAAACTCACGGGCATCTTCAACGGTGAGTTCCAATACTTCGTGAATATTGCGGCCCTTGTATTGAACTTCTAAGGTTTCTCGATTGTAACGTTTGCCTTTACACACATCACAAGGTACATAAACGTCGGGCAAAAAGTGCATTTCTACTTTAATAACACCATCGCCTTGACACGCTTCACAGCGTCCACCTTTAACGTTAAAACTGAAACGTCCAGGTTTATACCCGCGAGCCCGTGCTTCTTGAGTTCCCGAAAATAATTCTCGAATTGGAGTAAAGATTCCGGTGTAAGTGGCAGGGTTTGATCGAGGGGTTCGACCAATAGGGCTCTGATCAATATCGACCACTTTGTCGAAGTGTTCTATGCCTTGATGTTTGCTATGTGGCGCGGGTGAAATTGATTCCGCTCGATTGAGTAATCGAGCGGCTATGGGGTAAAGCGTATCGTTAATTAACGTTGACTTTCCGCTGCCTGAAACGCCAGTAACGCACGTAAACAAACCGACAGGAATTTCCAAGTCGACTTTCTTCAAGTTATTGCCCGTTGCGCCAAACAATTGAAAGGTTTTTTCCGCATCAAAAGCATGACGCTTTTTAGGGATGGCGATTTCTTTTTTACCCGATAGATATTGTCCAGTAAGCGACTTTCGACTCTTACAAATTTTTTCGTAATTACCTTCAGCAATTATTTCACCACCATGAACGCCAGCACCTGGCCCAATATCAACAATGTGATCGGCGGTACGAATAGCATCTTCGTCATGCTCGACCACAATAACGGTGTTGCCTAAGTCGCGTAAGTGGGTCAGGGTTTTTAACAAGCGATCGTTGTCGCGTTGGTGCAAACCAATCGAAGGTTCATCGAGTACGTACATAACACCGACTAACCCTGCGCCAATTTGACTGGCCAAGCGAATACGTTGCGCTTCACCACCAGAGAGAGTATCAGCCGATCGCTCTAGAGTTAGATATTCCAATCCCACATTGACCAAAAAGCCAAGACGAGCCAGTATTTCTTTTAAGATTTTATCGGCGATCTTTCCTTTCGCCCCGGTTAATTTTAGCTTTTCAAAATAGCCATAACTATCACCGATGGGCATTGAGGTAATATCGGGAAGTCCTTTATTTTTAATTAATACGCTTCGCGCATCGGTTCGTAATCGAGTACCTTCACAGCTCGGGCAAGCCTGATGCGTCATGTATTTACTTAACTCTTCGCGTACGGCTTGTGATTCGGTTTCTCGATAGCGGCGCTGCATATTAGGAATAACGCCTTCGAACGGATGGTTACGCACATAGATATCACCGCGATCATTGACGTAGTTAAACTCTATGGAGGTGCGGCCACTGCCATACAAAATGACTTTTTGAATTTTCTTTGGCAGATCATCAAACGGAGCTTCGATATCAAAGTCGTAGTGTTCTGCTAACGACTTAAGCATATGATAATAATAAATACTGCGACGATCCCAACCACGAATGGCACCGCCGGCTAATGATAATTCTGAATTGTGAATAACCCGCTCAGGATCAAAAAAGTTATCAACACCGAGACCATCACATTCTGGACACGCACCGGCAGGATTATTAAAAGAAAAAAGTCGCGGCTCTAGCTCGGTCAAGCTGTGGCCACACTCTGGGCAAGCAAATTTCGCAGAGAACAAGAGGTCGTCTTTCTCGCCATCCATAAAATGAATTTGCGCTAAGCCTTCAGCTAGCTCGAGTGCGGTTTCAAACGATTCGGCGATACGCTGCTGTAAATCTTTACGAACTTTAAACCGATCGACCACTACCTCGATGGTGTGTTTTTTGTGCAAATCCAATTTAGGTGGACTGGCTAAATCGTAAACTTCGTTGTTGATTCTTGCGCGAACAAACCCTTTAGCTTGTAACTCTTGAAAGAGTTGCACATGCTCGCCCTTGCGATTGCGAACCACTGGCGCAAGTAACATCAGTTTGGTGCCTTCTGGTTGTGCTAACACCAGGTCAACCATTTGCGAGACGGTTTGAGCTTCAAGCGCAATGTGATGGGTTGGGCAGTAGGGGGTTCCAACACGCGCAAACAACAGGCGTAGATAATCGTAAATCTCGGTGATGGTTCCAACCGTTGATCGTGGATTATGAGAGGTTGATTTTTGTTCAATTGAAATAGCCGGCGATAATCCTTCGATGTGATCGACATCGGGTTTTTCCATCAAGGATAAGAATTGCCGCGCATAAGCAGACAAAGATTCGACATAGCGGCGTTGACCCTCGGCATACAGCGTATCAAAGGCCAGTGACGACTTTCCTGAGCCAGATAGCCCAGTAATGACGATTAATTGGTCGCGCGGGAGTTTAAGATTGATATTTTTCAGGTTATGAGTGCGTGCACCCCGTACTTCAATGCTATCCATCGTGTATAATGACCGCCTTTTTAGCAATGTTCATTGTTTTACCATGAACGTTATACGTCACGATTAACGTAATGAATGTAAGCCGTCGATCATAATATGGAAAAGACTCAACAATCCAGCGCCATGAACACCACTGAGAAGAAAGCTGCGTTTTCGCTTAGCGCCGTCTTTGCTTCGCGTATGCTCGGGCTCTTTATGGTGTTACCCGTTTTTGCGGTTCTCGGTGAGTCTCTCGATCAGGCGACCCCACTGCTCATCGGGTTGGCTATTGGCGCTTATGGCTTGACCCAAGCGGTGTTTCAAATTCCGTTTGGTCGATTATCCGATCGTTTTGGCCGTAAGCCCGTCATTCTCGCCGGATTACTTTTATTCGCGGTAGGTTCAGTGGTCGCTGCCTTGTCTGAAAGCATCTACGGAGTGATTGCAGGCCGCTTGTTGCAGGGCTGCGGCGCGATTGCCAGCGCGGTCATGGCGCTAGCAGCGGATCTGTCGCGCGACGAACAGCGCAGCAAGGTAATGGCTTCTATTGGTATGAGCATTGGTTTAGCGTTTACCATTGCCATGTTCAGCGGGCCTTTTGTCGCGGAGCATTTTGGTCTTTCTGGCGTTTTTTGGACCACCGCTATTCTGGCGGTTCTCGCTGCACTTATCATTCTTTTTCTAACGCCCTCGCCGCAGCATCGCTATGTTCAGCGTGATGTGGTGGCTGGCAAAGGGCAAATGCGCCAGATCTTGCGTCATCCCCAGCTTTGGCGATTGGATTTGGGGATATTTGCTTTACATTTCTTGCTGACGGCATTTTTCGTCGCCTTCCCACACAAACTCACCGCAATGGGCGTGTCGCTAACCACCAGTGGTTGGATATACTTGGCGGTGATGGGGATTGCGGTGGTGTTTATGGTGCCGTTAATCATTACGGCCGAGAAGAAGTGGCTGCACCGCCAAGTAATGGTGGTGGTGATGTGTGCCATCGCCGGGTTAGAAGTGATTATTGGCTACAACGATTGGTCGTTATGGGCGCTGATCTTACTGATGGGTCTGTTCTTTGCCGGCTTTAATGTGATGGAAGCGTTGTTCCCATCGCTAATTTCACGCATCGCGCCGCCATCGGCGAAGGGCGCGGCTTTGGGAGTGTATTCGACCAGTCAATTTTTAGGAGCCTCGTTAGGTGGTCCTATTGCGGGCTATTTGGCACAGACTTATGGTTTATCAGCAACTTACAGTGCTGGAGCAATCATTGCGGTGTTGTGGGCAGTGGCAGGTTTGGGATTAAAGTCGCCTCCGAGATTGACCTCATACACCCTCACAGTACATCATATAGAGAATGAAGCGCGTCTTAACGCTTTGCTTGATGATATTTATGCCATTCGCGGCGTCGCTGAAGCCGTCGCTTTACCCGAAGCAGGCGCGGTGTATTTAAAAGTCGACAAGCAAAACCTAGATGAAGACGCATTATTAAAATTAAAGCAATCGGTGAGTGTGTAATAGTTTTCATTACGCAGGTAGCCCTTAAACAAGTACAGCCTATTGCTGTAGAGGAGAACGTTCATGGCCAGTCGAGGCATTAATAAAGTCATTTTAGTTGGCAACTTAGGTAATGACCCTGAAATTCGGTACACCGCAAATGGTGGAGCGATTGCTAACTTGTCTATTGCCACGTCTGAACAGTGGAAAGATCGTAACTCGGGTGAAATGCGCGAGAAAACTGAGTGGCATCGAGTCGTGATTTTTGGCAAGTTGGCAGAAATCGCTGGTGAATATTTGCGTAAAGGTTCGCAAGTGTACCTTGAAGGCAAATTGCAAACTCGTAAATGGCAAGATCAACAAGGCCAAGACAAATACACCACGGAAGTTATTGTTGATATCAACGGCGTTATGCAAATGCTTGGCGGTGGTGCTGGTGGTCGTAGTGGTGGTGACAACTATCAACAACAATCGTCACAGCAAAATTATGGACAACAACAAAACTACGGTCAGCAAGGTCAGCAAAATCAAGGCGGCTTTAATCAAAATCAAGGCGGTGGCCAACAATCTGCGCCACAGCAAGACAGTGGTTTTAGCGACAACTTTGACGACGATATTCCGTTTTAGAGGTCATCTTAGACTTATCTGAATAATCATTCAAAGCTGATACTCAAAAAAGCCCTTTTCTAAAGGGCTTTTTACTGTCTAAGTGTATTGTTAGGCACCGACTCACTCTCTCCTATTGCAAATCACACAGCCGAAAGGGTTGTTTGCAATCGGTGGTATTCGAAAGCACTTCACTGTAATTGGGTAGTTTGGATAAAATTTCTCTTATTTTTGATGAGTTGATGGGCTCGCTAGTATGATTGACAGTAGCCTGCTGACCATTGTCTTTAACAGGCTGATCATTGACTTTAACAGGCTGATCATTGACTTTAACTTGTAACATCAAAAGTAAGGGTTCACTCCAGATAATTTCATACGAAGTCGAAGTGTATAAAATATTCAATGCTTGGTTACCTAGAGTAATAATTTCATCTTGTGTATAGAAGTAATCGATGGATTGATTATCTTCTAACTTCATCGCTTTATGTTTGTCTGACATAGCTAAAATAACATCACTGCATTGTTCGATAATAATATTTTCTTTGTTGATGGGGTGCGATGAGAACCACCATTGTAACGAGTAATCTTGACTTTTAATGATGGATAAAACGGAATTTTGGAACTGTTGTATTTGTTCAGTGCTTAATATGATAGAAAAGTCAAATATCGCTGCATACCCGCTTTGGCGATCAACCATTAGAAAATTAAATTCATTTGATGAATTTACTTCCCATGAATAGATGATGAATGGGCCAATAGCTATCGTTTTCATAGAATGCTCGGTGCAGAATTTGAATTGGGTAGTTCTTTATCCATCGGTGACTTATTCGACCGACTTATCAAAGAGCCGAAGTTTGCTGTTGCCTCATCATGAATATGTTTAAATATATAGGCATGTTCGAACTCGCTCAGCCTTGCTTCAGGAGAGTGTTCGAATCTCAATGTTTCTAAATCTAAACAAGAACTTACCTCTAACTCCTCAGGAAGAATATGCGTCGCTATAAATAGTGTGTGTGTATTTTTTAGTTGATTAAATAGTTTACATAAATTGTGAATATTGTTCTGATCGAGACCTTCAAATGGTTCATCGAGCAATAGAAAAGCTCGGTTATGCAACAGTGCTCGCGCAATGGATAATCTTTTTAACTCTCCTCCGGATAAACGACGAGATCCTTCACCTAGAAACTCATCAAGTTGATTCAGGCTAGTTAGATTGACGGCTTCTAGCACCTGATATATTTCTTCATCTGAAAATGACTTTCCGAGGGTCAGACTCTCTCGTAAGGTACCATATAGTTCTAACTCAGATGAAGAGACATAGATTGCTTGAGGCTGTAAGGAGTCGATACTACTAACATTATTTATTTGTAAACTTCCTGTTGCCTCGTTTAATCCAACCAAGGCTTTTAAAAGTGATGTCTTACCTATGCCCGAGCTGCCAAGAATAATATGGTTTCCATGCGCTTTAAAAGAAACCGTTAATGGAGGAAATTGGCTGTGCCGAGCTTCATACTTATTCAGATCGATTGAATTTACCTCACTAGATGAAAAGCGGTCAGAGAAAAAATTATTAGACGGATAGATTTTTGATGGATAATTTTTTGATGGATAGTTTTTTAACGAATAATTACTAGAAGGACTCATTGGCAAACGAGTCGCTTGGTTGATTTCAATTTGACCTATGGAGGCACTTTTAATCAGTTCTTTGATTCTATCATGGCTCACTTGCATGTTTGTTAATTGCGCAGGTAGTTTTAAGTAGGCTCCTAACCATTCTGCTACTAAAAACAAGAGTGTTAGTAATAGAATGTCAATGGGTTGATGAACCTGCAGGTTTCCTCCGATGACCATCACCGCCAACACAACCATACCAGCTATCTGAAGCAATGAATTTGCCTTTTGTGATTGAGACTCATTAATCCTATCGAGATCGTTTAATTTCTCTATGCTTACCTTTGGCATCGTTTGATATAAGTGCCATAAAGGCGCTGAGCGATGAAAATGCTCGAAGTCCATTTGAACGTCACTCTCTAGTTTGCGACGTTGTTTGGCAGTTCTTCTACTGGCAACTAGAAGAGCGCAAAAAAGCATTGTAAAAATGAGGGTGATTGATACAGTCGCGATCAAAAAACTAGGCAGTAGCATCAAACTAAGCGCATTAAGAACCGTTAAAGTGGCGACAAGGCTAATTAGTTGTGAATGACCATATACCCAGATGGCAGCAGCTTGTTGTGCGTGATGATTCACTTCATCGAGTTTTTCTGACGAGGTAGGCTGTCGAATGTCGGCGTTTTGCTCGAGAATATTATTGATGGTTGGGGCATTATTGTTGGTTAGAACATTATTGTTGGTTAGAACATTATTGTTGGTTAGAACATTATTGTTGGTTGGAGCATTGTTCTGCGTAAGGCTGGTAAACATCCGTTTGATCAGTAACACTCTAAATGTCGATAATTTACTGAACAAATATTGATGACCGATAATTTTCTCACCGTAACCACTCGCAATACGAGTTAACGCGAGTGCTCGAATAATCACCGCCGGTAGCATGTAATTGAGAGTCGTTCCAAAGGTAGCTGAGGCCGCAATAAACCAAGTAGAGACCATCAGCAACCCCAATGTGGTGAAGTTGACCAGTAGGATCAATATCAACGTTGTCCATTTGGCTGCTCTATCTCTCACGAACAATCACTCCGTTATCGATTTTCCAAATTTGATCAAACCACTGAGTCGGAAGTGCTCGATGGCTGGCCCAGATTATCGTCTTATTTTGAAAATTGGAGCGAATAGCTTGGCTCAGGTTTTGGTGCATGGTCTCGGTTAAGTAGGCGGTGGGTTCGTCTAAAAAAATAACCTCTCGCTGACTTAATAAGATTCTGGCTAAAGCAAGTCGTTGCTTCTCTCCTCCCGACAAAGCGGGTGTTAGGCTCATTATTTGATCTAGGTTGTTAAAGCGACTAAACCACTCTGTGAGCTCAACTTGACCCAATTTAGAAAGTAAGGTGTCATCATCAATGGAATGATCCAGTTGCAAGTTATATCTAAGGCTGCCTGGTAGAATCACCGGGCGCTGATGCATTTGAGCAATCGGTACATCTAGCTGGTGAGTTGCTGGATACTCTCCTGCTAGGGCGCTCATTAACAATGTTTTTCCAGCGCCGGATGGGCCGAGTAGTAATATTTTATCGCCTTGATTGATGGTCAGTTCAGGTGCCGTCAATTCAGGTTTTGAAATGTTAAAATGTTTTATTTCTATCTTGCCACTTCTCCAAGCGATGGATTGAGTCTTTGTTTTTTCTGACAACGAAAGAAAATTCGTTAATTTATCTTTGGCGACTTCATAATCTCTCTTCTGATGGTAACGCTGACCCAGCAATTTTAAGTCTGCGAGAATCATTGGGCTTATTAATAGAATGAAAAAGCCGTTGGAGAAAGTTAACTCGTCAACAATATTAACTTCACCTAAAAGATCGAAGCCGATCAGAACCGCGATGATAGCCATGGTTAGTGTTGTGAAGAAGTCGATTACTGAGCCGTTAAGAAACGCCACCGATAAAACCTTTAATGTCTTAGTGTTAAGGTGTTTCTCTGCTGAGCTTAGCTGCGCTGCTTGTTCTTCACTGGCTTGATATTGAACGATTAACTCGGCATTCATATATCGGTTACCAAATTGATTGCCCAATTGTTCAAACGCCGATAAATATTCCTTCTGCATTTTCGCCGTTTTACTACCAATGATGATCATAAATAATGGAACCGTTGGCAGTGCAATGACTATTGCTAGAGCAATTAATGGCGCATGGTAAAACAAGACGGCGATTAATATTATTGGATGAACAACCGCTAGTAGTTTCTGAATTTGAAACTGACTAAGGTAGTCGGCTATTTGTTGAGTAAATAGCTGAAGATAATTTCTGGTTTCATGTAACGTATAGTGCTTAACCGCCGTATAACCATGGTGTTCGAAGTGTTCGATGAGCACTCGGTTTAAGTTCTTTTCGTTATACCGTGCGTAGCACTGTTCGATTGCCTGACTGAGTTGTCGAAATAGAATCGATACCGCTGTAAATACTAAAACCAACACCAATGAGCTTTCAAGGGTTGGCTTTAACCCTAGCATGTTACAAATAATAGTTGTGTTTAATTTTTCCGATGTTTCAAGAACCAAGGAAGACAGACGAGCAAAATAATAGCTCGCTATTAGCATTGATAGGAGTGAGAAAGCTTTGCTAAAAACGAGCAGCGCAGTAAACCGGCGGTTCGGTTTACTGGCTTGCTCAAGTGCTTGCAGACTGTTAAAAGACATTTACTCTTCGCGATCCATATCTTCGTTGGCTTCAAGCCACATGGCATTGATAATACCAAATGCGCATGCCAACAGAACGCCAAGAATCCAAGTGAAGTACCACATGATTCAACTCCTTAATAAATGGTGTGTGAATGATCCAGCTCAGACTCACGGATCTTTCCGCGCATCACATAAAAGCTATAGACCGTGTAACTTAAAACGATAGGAACGAAGATGCAGGCAACGATAAACATGGTTTTAAGCGTCATTTCACTTGAGGTGGCATCCCATAGTGTTAATCCAACGTTAGGATCAGCACTGGATGGCATCAAGAATGGAAACATTGATAAACCCGCGGTTAAGATGATGCCCGCAATCATCAATGAGCTCATTAAGAAAGCTTGCCATGAACGTCCCTTATAGCTAAAGAGTGCCGACAAAATGCCTGCCAAAATAGCCAGTGTTGGCGCCATAACAAAGGCAGGATACGCTGAGTAGTTGTTCAACCAAGCGCCGGTTTCCGTGGTGACTATTTTATTGGTTGGGTTTGAAGTCGCTTGCGTGTCGATAATCGATTGTACTAAATGACCATCGATTTGAGTTAGCCATAAACCACCGATCATAAATAAAATAATTGTTGCCAGTGACAACCAAAAGCTAGCCGCTTGTGAGCGTCGTAACAAATCGTCATGAGTTTTCATTTGTAACCAATTGGCTCCATGAGCCAACAGCATCGTGACGGAAACCAGCCCTGCTAAAATTGAAAACGGATTCAGTAAATCAAAAAAGTTTCCGTCAAATGCTGGGCGCAATGTGTCATCGTATGAGAAGGGCAAGCCAACCAATAGATTTCCAAAAGCAACACCAAAAATTAATGCAGGAATAAGACCTCCGGCAAACAACGCCCAGTCCCAGGCATTGCGCCATTGCTTGTTAGGCAACTTACTGCGATAGTCAAATCCAATAGGGCGCATCCACAAGGCGATGAGCGTTACAGCGAGGGCTAAGTAGAGACCAGAAAATGCGGCTGCATAGACGAGTGGCCAAGCAGCAAACAATGCACCGCCGGCAGTGATAAACCAAACTTGATTTCCATCCCAGTGAGGTCCAATCGAGTTGATCATGACTCGTCGTTGCTCATCGGTTCTTCCGACGATGCGGAGTAACGCGCCGACACCTAAGTCAAAACCATCGGTAACGGCAAAACCAATGAGTAACACACCCACCAGACACCACCAAATGACGCGTAACGTTTCGTAATCTAACATGAGTCTGCTCCTTAGTTGTATGCTGGTAATGGTGTAGTCTTGGCTGTATCTTCAGGCTCATGAGGTCCGGCTTTTGCAAACCGTTTCATGAGATAGAAGCCGACAATAAACATCACACCGTAAAACAACGTGTAGAGAATTAAGGTAGTGATAACCTCGGCAACCGTTAGATTTGAAACGGATGCATGGACCGGAAGCACTTCGGCGATAGACCAAGGTTGTCGTCCAAATTCTGCGACAAACCAGCCTGCTTCGGAAGCAATCCAAGGCAGCGGCAAAGACCAGAAAGCGAGCTTTAGTAACCAACGGGGTTTCGTAATCTTATGCTTCGCGCTGTAATAAAAAGCGGTGGCAAAAATGATCAACATTATGAATCCGCAAGCCACCATAAGACGAAAGCTCCAAAACAAAGGGGCTACCGGTGGAATGCTGTAGTCGACCGCTCGATCAATGGCGGTTTCATTGGGTTGTGTTATGTCATTGGCGAATGGTTGCAATAGAAGTGCGTAACCAAGATCGTCTTTATGGGCTTCGAACAAGGCTTTTTGCTCATCGTTCGCGGTGCCTTTTCGAATATCATCGAGCACTCGATAAGCTTGAACACCGGATAGAATTCTCTCGCGATGTTCAATTTTGTGTTGCTTAATGCCTTGTACTTCTTCATCGAGAGAGCGGGTTGCAATAATGCCCATCAACCATGGAATTTGCACTGCGTAGTCAACGCTTTCCGTTTCATCATTGGGAATACCAATCAGTGTAAACGGAGCGGGAGCTGGGTGCGTATCATATTCAGCTTCGATCGCCGCAAGTTTTACTTTTTGAACATCACCTAACTCATAACCACTCTCGTCTCCTAAGACGATAACGGATAAGGTCGCTGCGAGCCCAAAACTTGCCGCTATAGCAAACGATCGACGAGCGAAAGCAATGTGCATGTTTTTCAACAGGTAATAGCTAGAGATTGCCAATACAAACATGGCGCCCGTCACGTAACCTGCAGAAACGGTATGAACGAACTTTACTTGTGCAACGGGGTTGAAAATAACGTCAGCAAAACTCGTCATTTCCATACGCATGGATTCATGATTAAACTCGGCACCGACTGGATATTGCATCCAGCCGTTGGCGATCAAAATCCATAACGCTGATAAGTTCGAACCAATGGCGACCAGCCAGGTGGCCATTAAATGTTTTACTTTAGACAGCTTTCCCCAACCAAAGAAAAACAAACCGACGAAAGTCGATTCGAGGAAAAAATGCCATCAGACCTTCAATAGCCAGAGGTGCTCCGAAAATGTCGCCAACATAGTGACTGTAATACGACCAGTTCATACCAAACTGAAACTCCATGGTTAAACCGGTAGCGACACCCAACGCAAAATTGATTCCAAAAAGCTTTCCCCAAAATTGAGTCATGCGCTTATAAATTTCTTTGCCAGTCATCACATAGACAGACTCCATGATCGCCAGCAAAAAACTAAGCCCTAGCGTCAAAGGAACAAATATAAAGTGAAACATTGCGGTCAATGCAAACTGCCAGCGCGATAGCTCTACTAATGTATCGCTCATTTAGCTTTCTCCTATTGCAGTAAATTTAAGTGAGATTCGTTACTTTCGACTCTCGTAGTGCAGGGTATGTGCCAAGCCGTGCTAGTTGATAAAAATCAATGACTTAGGGAAAAGCTCAGAAGAAATTTCGCGGAATCAATAAATGCATTGCCAAAGATGGCAAAATATGGTGTATTGTCTGTCAAATATGGCAGGCAGTATTTTAATTCGTAAATCTGCTAAAGCCCAATCAAAAGCCCAATAAAACTGAGCGGTGAATAAAGGAGTCTCATTAGTAATGAATGTATCGGTTATTCAGTCAATGATTAACTCCATCGATAAACCCGCTATTTTTATTGATACCAACTACGTTATTAACGCCGTTAATCAAGCCTATATCGATACTTATGAAGCGCCGATTAAAACCGGAGTGAGTCGTTGCTATGAGATTTCCCACGGTAATCATTCACCTTGTGATAACCATGGTGAAGCTTGTCCATTGCAGGAGTGTCTTTCAACCGGCAAAACCACGAGTGTTGTGCACATTCACAAGACGTCTCGCGGTAGAAAATATTGCGACATAGTTATGCGTCCGGTGAAAGGTGATGATGGAAGTATTATCGGTTACTTAGAAATACTGGACCGTATTGATTTTGCGACCGTAGAAGGTGAGGCCAATAAAATGATTGGTCAGTCAACTTCTTTCAAAACTATGCTTAGTCATATCAATCGAGTGGCACAAACCGATGTGTCTGTTTTACTGCAAGGAGATACAGGCACAGGTAAAGAGCTTGTTGCAAGAGCCTTGCACAGTCAAAGTAAGCGAAACGATAAGCCCTTTGTCGTGATTGAGTGCACAGGACTCAGCGAGAGTCTGTTTGAAAGCGAGCTTTTTGGGTATGAGAAAGGCGCTTTTACTGGAGCATCGGTCGCAAAGAAAGGGTTAGTTGAAGTTGCGCAAGGAGGAACGATTTTCTTCGATGAAATCGGAGACGTTCCTATGAATATGCAGGTTAAGCTTTTACGCCTAATCGAAACGCACAGTTTTCGAGCCGTCGGCGGTTTGAAACAAAAACGTGCCGATTTTCGCTTGGTTTGCGCTTCACATAAAGACTTATTAAAAATGGTTGATGAGGGCACGTTTCGTAAAGATTTGTATTATCGAATTGCAACCTACCCAGTTTTTTTGCCAAGTCTTGAAGAGCGGCGCTCCGATATTCCTCTGCTAGCAAAACACTTCTTAAAGCAATCAGAATTTTCGTCTAAGCACTTTTCCGATGCGGCATTAAACCGGTTAGCTCAGCTAGACTTTCCCGGCAATATTCGAGAGCTTAAAAGTGTGATTATTCAGTCTGCCATTTTAGCGAACGATGAGTTGATCGACGTTGACGATATTCCTCATCGATTGCAACCGACGGCATCGAATAAGGGGCAGTTGCTCACGCTGGTAGAGCAAGAGCAGCAGTATTTAGAGAACCTATGTCAAACATTTACAGGAAGCGTTGAGCAAATGGCCGATGTGTTAGGAGTTAGTCAACGTACCTTGTACCGAAAACTCAAGCAATTTAATTTAAAGCCGCTTAATCCTTCGAAATCCTCTGATTAAGGTCAGTGCATAACAACGCCGAAGGTGGCTTTGCCAGTTTGGTCGCTTGCCAATTCGATCGCTTGCCAAATTTGGCTGACGTAATGACAGTATTGTCATAATCTTGTTTCATCGTTGTTAATCTTATTTTGCAGTTAACGCGGAGGAAACCTTTCATTGTAAGACTTCTAGCCAATTTAAAACGAGTTGGCATTAATATTGATTACTCTTCAGGTTATTCGAAGTTTCACCTTCGTTGATTTAATCGCTGTCAGAATTACTGCAGCGCAATAATTGTGGAGAGAGTTTTATGGCGAAAGTTATTGTATTAGGAGCTGGCACGGGCGGTATGCCCGCAGCTTATGAAATCAAAGAGCAATTGGGCAATGGTCATGAGGTTGTCTTGATCAATGAAAAGCCCGAATTTCGTTTTGTTCCCTCTAATCCTTGGGTCGCGGTTGGTTGGAAGAAAGCTGAAGCCATAACCATTCCCATTGAAAAATATGTTAGTAAAAAAGGCATTCAATTTTTATGTGGGCGTGTCGAATCAATCGATGCTAATAACAATCAGTTAACGGTTAATGGTGAGCAAGTTGATTACGATTATCTAGTGATCGCAACCGGACCCAAACTTGCCTTTAGTAATATTCCAGGTGCCGGTCCAGATGGATTTACGCAATCGATTTGTACGCTTGATCATGCTTTGAGTTCTTACAAAGATTTTCAGGCGTTGTTAGAAAACCCTGGTCCAGTTGTGGTCGGTGCTTTTCAAGGAGCCAGTTGTTTTGGTCCTGCCTATGAGTACGCATTTATATTAGATAAAGCATTGAGAGATGCTAAAATTCGACACAAAGTTCCGATGACGTTTGTAACCAGCGAACCCTACATAGGGCATCTTGGTTTAGGTGGCGTGGGTGACTCTAAGTCGATGCTCGAGTCTGATTTACGTCATCGTGATATTAAATGGATTTGCAACGCCTCGGTCGACGAAGTTCAACAGGGCAAAATGAATGTGAGTGAAATGAACCATAAAGGTGAACTCGATAGCAAACATGAATTGAATTTTAATCATGCGATGTTAATACCGCCATTTTCTGGTGTTGACGCTGTGGCAAATGTCGAAAGTTTATGCAATCCCAAAGGGTTTGTTATTACCGATGAGTTTCAACGTTCGCCTGCTTATCCCAATATTTTTTCCGGCGGTGTTTGTGTTGCGATTCCTCCTGTTGAAGATACGCCTGTTCCAACAGGTACACCAAAAACAGGGTATATGATAGAAACCATGATGACCGCAATCGCGCATAATTTGAAGTCAATCATTATCGATGGCGCTGAACCTTCAGCAAAAGGCACTTGGCAAGCAATCTGTCTTGCTGATATGGGTGACACGGGAGCTGCTTTTGTAGCCATTCCGCAAATTCCTCCACGTAACATTACTTGGTATAAAAAAGGTAAATGGGTTCATCTCGCTAAAATTGCGTTCGAAAAATATTTTATGCGAAAAATGAAGACTGGAAATTCAGAGCCTGTCTATGAAAAATATATTCTGAAAGCTTTGGGTATTGAACGGTTAGAAAAATAGTTAACCATAGAAGTGAGAGTATCGATGACACAGTCAAAAAGCAGTCGAGTGCATTTTAAAAAGTACAGAGCGAATACCATCGAGACTTTCACTCGTATAAAGAATGTGCTGAATAACATACGGCTTTTTCCAATGCTGATGCTAGTGGGCATATTAATGCCCATTGCTAATGCCGGTGAAAAAGGTGAGGTATCAAAAGCTCTGGTCAAGCCCTCTCAAGATAGGGCTTTGACAAGCTCAAAGAGTGTCGAAACGTTCAACGGTACTTTTGATGGTCAGCAAGAGTTTGAGTGGCGCGCTAAAAAATTAGTGAAGGATTTTTCGACGGAATTAAAAAAGCAGTTACAACAAGCCATTAAATCCGGTGGATTTGAGCAAGGAATTGTAACCTGTGAGAAGCAGGCGCCCTTGATTGCCAAGCAGTTTAGTATTAATGGGTGGCAAATTAAACGTGTATCCAACAAGAATAGAAACGTAAAAAACAAAGCGGACGAACAAGAGCAAGCGATTCTTGAACTTTTTGCCAATATGACTGGCAACGAGAAGCCCTATCATAAAACCGTAGAAAGAGACGATGAACTGATCTATTACTCAAGTATTCATGTTCAACCTTTGTGCTTGGCCTGTCATGGAGATAATCTGAGTGAGGACGTCAGAGAGAGTCTTATGAAAGCTTATCCGGAAGACAAGGCAACAGGATATCAACTCGGAGACTTGCGAGGTATGTTTGTCGTCGAATACTTAAAAAGCCGACCTTAACATTCTTTAGCGAACCCGGCTATAGTCTTGTATTCCAGTCCTTAGTGAGCGTGTTCATTCTGGAGAAGCCAATATTTCACGATTAAAATTTCCAAAGATTATAATGCTATCAATAATTGACCAAAAACCTACCTTAAGATATTGTGCATTATCTTGAATGCACTAGGACGTGAATTCAGCCTGCTGGTAAACCTCGATCATTGAAGATACTTACTCTCAGTAAAGAGAGAACGCTAGTAAAGAATAGGTTCTAGTAAAAAATGAAATCGAAAAAACAACAGAAATCCAATAAACAACGGAAATATAAGAAATAAAGGTATAAAAAATGGATACTAATATATATGCGCCGCCACAAGCTGAAGAAAACAAACTAGAGATTAACTTTAGACCATTGGCCAGTCGTTGGCACCGATTAGCTGCCTCAATTATCGACTCGATTATTTTAGTTGCGGTAACCGTGCCGATCTATTACTTAAGCGGTTTAATGGACCAATTATTGGATGGTGAAGTTTCATCGGTCTCCTTTTTGTTGCTTTCCGCTGCTATTTCAATAGGATCATTTATATTAGTGAACGGCTATTTTCTTGTTCGTGACGGGCAAACAATGGGTAAGAAAGCTTTAGGTATTCAAATTGTCTCAATGACTAATGAGCCGGTGAGTGCAACAACCATTACAAAGCGATATGGCTTTGCCATTGGTATTAGTTATATTCCATTCGCGGGTTCGTTGTTAAGCCTTATCGATACCCTGTTTATTTTTTCGGAATCAAAACGATGTTTGCACGATTTGGTGGCCGGAACTCAAGTGGTTGATGTACAAAAAGACGAACAACAAACCCCGAATCTTGATCACACTGTTGAAGAAAAAACAGAGTAAAGTTGTTTTTCGACTAAGTCTTTACCGGTCATTTTTTTATCGTTGTAATCAGTGTTGCTCGGATAATAAATGAATGAATTCTCTCTGATATCCAATTCATTTCGAGCGATGCTGAATCATTTGTCCAAAATCATCTTGGCTAAGAAGTTGTTTTATCTTATGTACATGATTGGGAAACCGACGGCCAAGATCAGGATTTAGGACATATCAAAAAAATCACTGGAAAAGTTTCGAAGGTATCTGAAGAATGCGCTTTTATTGGTGACGCTTTTATCAAATACACTGACATTCGCGGGTACTACCAAGCTATTAGCGATGGCGAAAAAGTGTCTAAAAGCTTGTTAGATATTATCTTGTTTCCGCTCTACGTTGTTGGCTGTGTTTTGGGTGGATTTGGTGCTATCTGACGAACTCAATCATGCAAGAAGAACTTTAAATAAACTCACTAGTTCGATTGCTGTTGGTCGTTAGATTTTGAGCCTTCTTCAAGAAATTTTTTCTTATACGCTGATGGCGTACACGCCATGAACTCTTTAAATGCTTTACTAAAGGTAACTCGATTATTAAACCCTGACTCATAGGCAATGCGTTCCATTGACCACTGAAGATCGATTTGTTCGATTAGTTCAACAGCATATTGAATTCGAAAACCATTAATCAACTTATAAAAATTTGATTGCATCACTTGGCTGATAACCTGCGACAAGGTGTGGGCTTTGATGCCAGTCGCTTTGGCCAGATCAGTCAAGGTCAGTTTTTCATTGAGAAACAATTGCTGCTCTCGAATGGCATCTTCAAGTTCTTTCGACAAAGCAAGTGCTGCGCTGTCTGGTAACGATGAATGAAAGTATTTAACGTTAGACGATTCCTTTTCATCACTCTGTGCTTTGTTAGATGCTGAAATTTGTTCGGTTAATTTCCTCTCTTCATTAGAGAAAACTAAATCTGGCTGCTGCAATCCGATATAACCAAGCGCGAGCACCATACTCGCGACTAACAACAGCCATATATCACTAACTACCCCTAGCGCACCTATTTGTGCGAATTGTTGCGCTAAAAATAAAAGTACCCATATGGCCTCTAAAACAAAGAATGCGATCACAATGAATCGTTGTTGTTGCAACAGTTGTTGGCTTTGGTCAGCGCGTAATGTGCGTGAGGCGATGGAAAATTGATTGATTTGACGCCAACTTAGCCACAAGTAGGTTGCCAAATGTGCCTTGATTGAGAGCAGCAAAACAAAAATAAATAAGGGCGCATAAGTGTTATGAGATGCGTTTAAAACGTTCTCCCACATTTGAATCTTGTTACTACCACTAGTAAACACAGCTGGAGAGTTGAACAACCAAAGGGCGGCTGCTGGGAGAAAGTGGGCTGGCCAATATTTATGATTGAAGTAAGAGGCTGAGGTCACTTTGCTAACATAGGCTAAAATGAGCGGGCCAAGTACTAAGACTTCTCCTGGTAGCAAATCCATGGCGTGAGGTACCCAGCGAAACAATCCGGTGAAAAGAGCGGCGCCTTCAAATAACTTATACCCAATGACCAATCCGATGATGGCGAGCAGCCTTCCTGCACTGCCCGCAGACGATTTGCGCCAAAGCACTAAGCTGAGCATTAAGGCATGACTAAAGCCGACAAAATAGATAACGCCTAAAAAGGTAGAGTTCATGCTCTAAAATTCCAAATTAACCAATGGTATGACGTAAAGTGTAGAGAAAATACGAGCGCTTTACGTAAAACTCAGCCCAAATTATCACTTTCTAGCGTGGTTTTCGCTAATTTTCGCCTCTATCGCCGTTCCTCCGGAATTTATCGAGTTTAGTTGAATGCGCAGAACGCTTTGGCGATCGGCCAACGAACATATCGTAAGTGCATTTTGAGTGTATTGTGAGAGTATTAAAAGGACCGTTTATGAAAAGTACGTTTTATGGATTGACGCTATTGCTGGGCTTATTAGTAAACCAAAACCTCTTAGCGGAAGCAGGGGCACCCAGTAAACAAGCGACCGCAGAGCTAACGACTAACAAGTTCTTTCGGCACATTATGTTTCGAGAGAGTCCTTATGCGAGCTATCGAGGCATACACGCCGTTGAAGAAAAGCTGCCTAAGGATCTGGCCCATTACCAATTTCAGTATGACCAGCAGGGACGAGTAATCGATATCGCCTATCAAATTAATGATCGGTTAATTCGTGATAATCAAGTGTGGGACTCTTTTATTTGGTTCGCGCCTAGAGTCAGTATTCGGTATGAATCAAATAAGGAAATTCATCAATATTATGATCTCTCGAATAATCAAGTCGCGGTCCATGGCCAGGTCTATCAGGCGGAGTATGCGCTCAATAAACAAGGGGAAAGGGTCAGTTTAAAGTTCTATGACCAGAGCGGAGCCCCAGTTGAGAGCGAATGGAATATCCATCGCTATGAATGGCGTCATGCCAATGGAAAAGTCTACGAGAAACGTTTTAATCTAGACAATGAACAACAGCCATTGCGCCCCGTTTTAGAGTTCTATGAAGTTGAACTTGAGTATAACCAAAAAGGTCAGTTGGCTTTTATGCGTAATTTAGGATTGACGGGTGAGCCAACGAACAATAGCAGCGGTGCCGGTATCGATCGCATTGTATATGATCACAACGGAAACTTCGTTCGCTGGCAGGTCTACGATAAAGACGGAAAGCCTGTCGAAGGCAATCGCCCCATGGTGCATATCGGAGAACATCTTTACGATGAGTTTGGAAATAAAGTCGGTATGCGAGGGTTTGATCGTTATGGCAAACGCATTCCTTTTAGTTGGGGTGCCTTTGAACACGTCAGTGTATTCGATAAACACGGTAATCAAAGTGAGCACTTGATATATCAAGCCGATGGTCGTTTGGATCGTCGTTTGAGCATTGAATATACCGAGCAGCTTACTGAAGTTGAATGGCTTAGGTCACTCACTGAAGCCGGTGACCTTATCGCTAGCCCTATGCTTGGCGGCGCTGCAACGATGAAGCTTGTTTATCATGATGATGGAACAGTTGAGCGGCAGTTGTTTAACGCCGATGGAACGCCATATGTTCCACAACAAGCAAAATCAAATTGATGTTTAATGATCGATGTTTGAGGTAGTCGCAACATGTTAGTCAATGCATTAGGTTGGTTTAAGACCATCACCAAAGCTGTTTTCTTGTTTGTAGTCGTGGTGATTATCATGTTGTTACTGTCGATTCCGATCAGTCGATGGTTTGAACCAACATTGAAAGTGACACCAGCCATCTCTGGTCACTATCTAATTACTAATGCCAACATCGTTGATAGTTTAAATAATCGAATACTTTCAACAATGGCCATCGAAATTGACAGTGGAGTCATTCAATCGGTATTGCCAAGTGATCAGCTAGACGCTGCTATCGATCGAAGGGTTCCTCGAGTGGATGCTCGAGGAAAGTATTTACTGCCAGGATTAGTCGATGCACACGTGCATGTTTTTGATCCACAAGATTTGGGTTTGTACTTAAGTCATGGCATTACTCAAGTTCGTAACATGGCTGGTTTACCTGCACATTTGCGTTGGCAAGCGTTAGAACAAGCTGACGCATTTATCGGCTCTGAGTTAACCGTGTTTAGTCCGGCGCTTAATGCAGGCGATGATCTGGGGCCATTTCATATTCGAGTTGAGTCAGCGGAAGATGCTCGCGAGTTAGTTCGCACCTTGGCAGAAAAAAACTATCAAGGAATTAAAGTCTACAATGGTTTAGATTTATCAATGACGCATGCTATTTTTGACGAAGCCAAGCGACTCGGATTACCCGTTGCAGGTCATCCTTCGAGCGCTTATCCCTTTGACAAGGCTCTTGAGTTACCCTTTCAGTCGATTGAACATATCGAAGAATTATTTCAGGTAGCCTTAGAACATAAGGTGACGCATGAGCGAATTGATCAACTGTCTCAGGCATTAGCGCGCAGTAAAACACCCATTGTTTCGACACTGGTAGCATTCGATAATATTCATCAAGCCAGTCAGGCGCCGAATGAATTTCTTAGCACCGTCGATTGGAATTATTTGACTGGATTTACGGCGTTTATCGGCGAGAAACAATTATCGCCGCAATTATCTGGAACAGATGGTCAATGGGAAAGTACTAAAATGCGAGCGCTCAATGCCATTACTCAATCATTGTTTAAAAATGATGTATCAATGGTGATTGGTTCAGACACTGGCCCCGCCTTAACGCAACCCGGGTTGTCGTTTCATCGAGAACTTGCATTACTTGAATCGTTAAATATTGAGCGTCATAAAATTCTAAATGCTGCTACAACCAATGCTGTTAATCTTCTGAGTAATGGTATGCACAGTGGTCAAATAGCTATAGGGCAACGTGCGAATTTACTTTTGGTCCACGCGAACCCTTTAGAAAGCTTAGCAACATTGCAAGAGCCAGAGGCAGTGATAACGCGAGGTCGCTATTTGAATAGAGAGCAACTGATGAGTTTAAGAAAGCAAGGAACCAATCATCACAATAGCTACGTGATAATTGGTTGGTTACTCGAAAGTTTGTTTACTCAATAGGCAAGAAAATATCGGTGATCATTTCATGTTCACTGACATCGGGGAAGAAGCTCACTCGTTCAAAAAATAATGGAAAGTCTCGTAATTGCAGCGGAGTATTTTGTTGTGAGGCATGTTTGAACCAAGTTGAATAGAGATAATTTACCGCGACATCAATGGTATCGTCGCTACCGATATGACGTATCTTCGCACAGCGTCCTGATGGAATACTTAAAAGGTTGATTGCGCTATTGTTTATATCTTTAGCAAACGTAAAATCTGTCGATAGTTCGCAAGCAAGATCCAACTGAAACTCATCGTCTGGTGTGGTTTTAGGATCGCCGTATAAAAAATTGAACGTACGACTTTTAGTGGGTGAAAGTCTATTGAGTTTACGCCATGCGATAAACTGGCTGATGGTGCTACCGAGTGTTCGAGGCGAGCCCTTATGCGTCATGCATGCAACCTGGATCTCAGGAAAGTCGATCATGTCGACTTGAAAATGTGTTTCAATGGATTCGATATGGTTAGTCATTAAATGATTCCTTATGGATACAATGGATTGATAGTTTTCATTCCATAAAGACCAATCAGCGGATTTGCGAAAATCACTGGGGGATTGATTAAAGTGCTGCTTAAAGGCTCTAGAAAAACCTTCGTGACTAGAAAAGCCTGATTCAACAGCAATATCAACCACTTTAATAGGCTTGCGATAAGCCAACAAAAACGCGGCTTTCTTTAAACGCAACAGCTTAACCAACTGTGTGGCTGAAATACCAAAGTGCGCGGTGCAAAAACGTTGAAAGTGATACTTAGATAAATAAGCATGACGACTCAACACGTCTAGATCCAACGCATCATCTAAATGTTCTTCAATGTACTGAAATATTAATTGAATACGCTGGTTATGATTCATATCGGTCGTCGTTGTGCATTATTAAGTTGTCGTCGTGCATTATTAAGTAAAGCTGAGTTGTAAAGTGTCTTTTTGGAACTCAGCTAGAATAGAACTGAACAGCGTGGTAATACTTGACCAAAGTTGCGCAGTTTTACATTCAACTATTATTGCTCAACTTTAGTCAGTCGAACGCCATCTACCACCATTTGCCATTGCCCATCAACCTGATGAGGTGGTTCAGTGACCGTAAACGTCGTCGCCATAGGCCCAATGCCAACCACAAAATTGTCTCCGTCAAATTCTTTTAGTGGACCATTGATTGAGGTGGTTCCACCATTTTTTAAGCGTTTATAAGAAACACTTCCGTCGGCCAATATCAATAATGCCATTTCATGGCTTTGCCACATACCCGCGTAATTCAAGCGATCTTGCGGTAATGGGTCGCTGCAGGCCGACAAAATTAAAACAAGAGAAAAGAGGGTGATTACTCGAAGTTTTACCTGGCTAAGACGTAACATGATGTAATGATTCCTATGACCGATGGGGTTAACGTTTAAGTGTGATTCAGTTCATCATATAGTCTTTCGATATATTATTCACGGTATGAGTGGATTGAAAAATCATCTCATATTGAGTAATATCGCGCCTTTCTTAAGCACGGATGGCTAATTTCGAGGTGACACTCCTGTCCGAGCTGCCTATTTTTTGATCAGGGATTTATGATGTCTATTCGTCGCTTTTTTGCCTCGGTGCTTGTTATTGCACTGTTTTTACCTATGTCTGCGTTTGCTCAACGTGTCGCAATTTTTGATGGCAAGTTGTTCACTTGGCATCCTGGCATACCCGATGTCACGACGATTAACTTCAATGACAAACCCGCTGAAAATTGGAGTTTAACGGTTTTCAATGGCGGATTTCACAGCACTTACTGCCGCATGTCGAGTGCGACCATCAAAATCAATGATGTAGTTATAGCTGGGCCTGCCGACATTAATCTGCAAACCGCAAAATTCAGTACGCCGGTCGATATCCAATCTTCGAATGTTTTATCGGTTGAGTTAGCTCAAGACAACGATTGTGTTATCGAGCTTTATTTAGTGGGTGTTGGCATTACCCAATCTTTGAGCATTACGTCTTCGCCAATGTTACAAGCGTCGGTGGGTGAAGCATACAGTTATACGTTACAAACCAGCCCAACAATCGACTGGAACAGTTCAAACGTCACCTTGAACACAGCTCCAAATGGAATGACCGTTACGTCGGGAGTTTTAAATTGGACGCCAACGAGTGCGGAAGTAGGTAATCAAGACATCAATTTAACCGTATCGAACAGTCAATACGGAAACGCACAACAGAGTTTTACGGTCGCTGTTAGTGCGACAAATCAAGCTCCTGAAGCGAGTGATTTAACGGTTCAAACAAATGAAGATCAGGTTTTACTTGAAAGTTTAGTCGCGCAAGATGGTAATGGCGACAGCTTAACCTATGAAGTGGTGACTCCGGCTCAAAATGGTGCTTTATCGCTTAACGGTGAGCAATTTCAGTACACGCCAGTCGCTGATTATTTTGGTAATGACAGTTTCACTTATCGAGTATTTGATGGCGAACTCTATTCAAATTCTGCGACCGTAAATATTCAAGTTGTCGCTCAAAATGATGCACCGAGAATCACCTCAACTCCACTTGCCGCTGTTAATCAATTACAGACCTATAGTTACCAAGTCGTTGCAGAAGACGTTGACGGTGACTCTTTAACTTATCAGCTTTCTCAATCTCCCGCTGGCGCTACGATTGACGCTAACGGTCTGGTTACTTGGTATGCCGGTCAGGTAGAAAATGTTAATTTTACAGTGGTTGTTGCTGACACTACTGGCTTAACGGATTCTCAAAGTTTTAGTGTTGACGTGGTCGACGTGAACGAAGCTCCGAGCATTTCGAGTTCTCCAGTTACCACGCTCGAAGAGCGTAACCTTTACACCTATGCGGTTGTCGCGACGGATCCCGATGCGAATGATGTTTTGACTTACAGCTTACCGCAGGGTCCTCTCGGTATGGTCATTGATACGGTAACGGGAGAAATTGCTTGGAACACCGATGCCAGTCATATTGGTGATCATTTAGTACAGTTATTGGTGACTGACCAGGCGGGATTAACCGCAGAGCAGTCGTTTACTATTTCCGTGATTGATCGTGATGACGCGCCAGTCATTACCAGTACTCCGGTTACGCAAGGATCGGAAGACAATGGTTAAAGCTATCAGCTAACGGTCAGCGACGAAGACATCAACGATACCTTTACCTACCAGTTAATTTCTGCTCCGAGCGGAATGATTATTTCTAACTCAGGTGAAATCACTTGGACTCCAACACAAAGCGATGTTGGTGATCACATCATTGACGTTTCTGTGCAAGACTCGCGCGGATTATCGGCCTTACAAAACTATACGCTGAACATTAGCGAAGTGAATGATGCGCCTGAAATTACTTCAACGCCGATTACTGCTGGGCAAGAAACCGTTGGGTACGAATACGCTATCACCGTTTCTGACAGTGACGATAGCAGTTGGCAGTTTGCTTTGATTACTGCGCCTGCTGGTATGACGATAACGCCAGCTGGCGTTATTCAATGGTCTCCGCTGCGCGGTGATGCGGGTAGCTACTCTGTAGAGGTCAGTGTCAATGATGACAGTGGCGCAACCATTACTCAGTCTTACACATTAACAATTTCGGTTGCTCCAAACGAAGCTCCGACCTTATCTAATCAGTCGATTTCAACCAGTGAAGATACGTCGTTTACGTTCTCTCCGTTAGCCAGTGACATTGATAATGATGCATTAACTTTTGAATTGATTTCAAATGCCAACAATGGTAACGCGACAGTAGAGCTACAACAGATTTCTTATACACCTGCGCCCAACTTTTTTGGTCAAGACAGTTTTGTTATTCGCGCGTTTGATGGCACTGCTTATTCAACGAATGCGACCATTTCAGTCTCGGTTGTGGCTGTGAATGATTTACCTGTATTGCAAAACATCACATTAACCACTGCAGAAGATCAAGCGGGTCAAGTGAGCGTATCGGCTGTGGATGTCGATGGCGATGCGTTGCAACTCGAAGTGGTCGGTGTTTCTAGTTTAGGTCAGGTCAATGCAACCTTTCCTCAAATCAGTTTTCAACCAAATGCTAACGTTAATGGTTCAGAAACGTTAACCATTCGTGTCAGTGATGGCACGGGGTATTCAAACGATGCGACGTTAACCATTAATGTTACGCCAGTGAATGATGTGCCACTAGCGGCTGATGTTAGTTTGCAAGTCGATTATCAAACAACGGGTACTGTGCTTATCGAAGCCAGTGATATTGATAGTGATCCGTTAACCGTTGCAATCGTGTCGGCTGCACAAAATGGCCAAGCAACTGTTTCAGGAATGAACATCAATTATCAACCGAATAACGGTTTCTACGGCAGTGATGAATTAACGTTTGTAGTCAACGATGGTAGTGCAAACTCAAGTATTTATTCGTTAACTATCGATGTGATTCAACCGGCAAATAATCCGCCGACAATTACCAGTACTCCGAATACACAAGTCAATGTTGGCGATGTGTTTAATTACCAATTACAAGCCACCGATCCGGATGGCGATGTGTTGACCTACAGTGCAGTCACTGCCCCGAGTGGATTACAAATCGATCCACAAAGTGGTCTAGTGAATTGGACCGCAACGGAAGAGTTTGAGCTGGGATTACAAACCAGTAATACCGCGTGTTCAGTCTCTCAAAGTGATGTTGGGCAGCTGCCTGTTGCAATGGATACCGTCTATCTCGTTGATGGCTCAAGTTCAATGACTCAAGTTTGGCCACTTTTATCGGGCCATTATACAGAGTCTGATATTGAGTTAATTGATAATGGCATAGGATCGGGCGAAACCAAGAATCGTTATGGTCTTGTTGGCTTTGGATACGCTGCAACAATTGTTAACTTTGAACAAGGTATTTGGTCAGATTTCAGCGGACTTTACAATGAAATGTATATTCCAGATGGTCCGCCGGGTGGTAGTGGTATTGGAGAAAATGGGCTATTAGCCATTCAAACAGCAATCGATAACTATCCATTTCGAGAAAACGTCGCAAAAACTGTCACTTTATTTGCTGATGAAGAAACTAATGCAGGATTAACTAATGGTGAAACAATAGCAGAATTGCGACAGCGATATATCGATAATAATATAGTCCTAAATGTGATAACTAACTACACGCCATATTGCGCCGATGGCAGGGTTGCTATAGGTGCAAATAGCGAGGATATAGCGTTTGTTGCAACGGAAGAAGGTGGCTTTGAATTTTGTGAGTTTGATCGAGAGCGAAGTCTTGAATTAGGCTCACCTGCAATTGATTTATATGTTGAACCATTTGTTAAAACAGCATTTGCTACTGGAGGCAGTGCCTTTTCGATGTCTGCCTATTATTTCTCGGGAGACTTCGAATCAGTTTTAGCGGCATACAATTATCAACTCATTAAGCAAGCATCGGTTGTTGCATCGGGCCCACAAGCGGATTTAAGTTTTGCAGAAGCACAACTTCAATACACTGATAATCAATGGCAGTTAAGCGTCGTCGTTAATAATCGAGGCCTTGCAGTAAGTGACGTAGCGTCGTTAGAAGTATCGGGTGCCGCAAACGCAGTTATTGATGTTAACGGTATACTACCTGAGCAATCTGAAACCCTATTTATCCCATTAGGTCAAGAAAGATTAAGCGGTAATTTACAGCTTCAAATTAATGCTGGCACAAATGAATGTTTAGCCAATAACAACCAAGTTACTCTGCCAGTGATCTCTTTATTGGCGGATGATGGAGAGGGTGGAACTGCAACACAAACGTTTAACCTTAATGTCGGCTCTAATGAGCGAATACATGAAATAATATCCGTGCCACCAACCTCACTAAGTTTAGGTTTAGACTTAGTTTATCAAGTTGAATTGTCGAATACTCAAAAAGGTGATCACTATCAATATTCGTTAGTTGGTCCGGAAAGTGCCTCAATAGATAGCTTTGCGGGACTACTTAGATTTAAGCCAACATCTGAGCAAATCGGCAACCAAGACTTTACGATCACTGTCACGAACCTAGCGGGTGAGCAAGTTCAGCAGTTTTTCAGTGTCCAAGTGACGAATGACTATACTTTACCTCGGTTTACCGATGAAACTTTTCAACAAAGAGTGACTAGCAATACATCGTTTGAGTTTCAGCCAACCGTAATATCCGACTCGACTGCCCAGTTAACTTATAGTTTGGTTCACAGCCCTTCAAGCTCGAGCATTGACCCTCAAACAGGTGCCTTTATCTACAATGCTCAAGATTCTGATATCGATGTTATACGTCTTGTCAATATGAAGGTCACGGATCAATATGGTAATTCTGATTATTTCATTTTTAGTGTTTTTGCAGATTACCTGAATGTCGCACCGAGTATTATTGATAGTGGTGAAGACTTAGCGACGATTGGCCCGGATGGATACCAAAACATCTTTTCGATTACTGATCCTAATGTTCGAGAGAATTTTGATCTGAGTATCACAACATCAGCAGATTTTCTTAGTGGACAAATCTATGATTACTATGGAACTGACATGCTTCAAGGAATTCTAGCTTGGTCAGGTGAAGATGCTTATTCTTTGCATCCACTGCATGGTATTGATAATAACTTCTTATGTTCATCAAGTGATAACTTGGTAGCTTCAAGTTACGCGCCTTTAAAACTTAAAAATAGATTCTCAATAGGTGGCTGGATTTCACCTTTAGTTATGCCTTTGTCTGACACCAATGAAGACGGAGTTGTGGACTTAAGAGATGATAAGGGACTTATTGTCCATACTAGCAATACTATAAGAGGAATTAGTCTAGACAATCAAATTGAGCACTGGATTATGCAATTTGGTGCAAGTGGATTGTCTTTGCCGCCAAGTCGCTTACATGGAATGGCTGCAGCAGATATTAATGCTGATGGAGTACTTGATGTTCTCTATGTCGTCAGTGGAAGTAGTAGAACATTAGTAGCTCGTAGCAGTGATGACGGACGTTTGCTTTGGGAATCGGCAGTCGGAATATCTAATCGCACGATTAGCTATGGTGATATCACCATAGTAGATGCGAATAATGATGGATTTGTTGAGATAACGGCTGGAGACTCAGTTTTTTCCCATGAAGGGGATTTACTTTTAACATTTGATGCTGTGAATTATTCAGCCTCTCGCTATTCACCCATTTATACGTTAGACGTAAACGGAGATGGCATACAGGATTTTATTCAAAAAGGAATTGCAAAAGATCTTAATGGAAATGAAATCGGTCGTGTTGACTATCAACGAAGAGAAGGTAGTAAAGAAGCTTATATGGCTTTCGCTAACTTCGACAATGATCCAGCTTTAGAAATGGTGATTGTTGAGAATATCGACTCGAATGTTCATATACGCACAATGGCTTTAGTCGATGATGATTTCTCTTTTATCTGGGGGCCAACTCCTATCAGAAATATTGGACCTGTTTTTGTAGGTGACTTTACTGGTGACTCTAACGCTGAAATATTTGTTTCTAGCGCAGATACATTATTTGACGCAAACGGCGAGATTATTTGGCAACTCGACGATTGGAGCAATTACGATGGTCGCTTAGCGAGCGTTGCAGATATTCAAGGAGATGGTCGTCTCGACGTAATTATCCATCGCGAACTATTTACCTTTTTAATCGATGGGTTAACGGGTGAAGAGCTAAATCGTAAAAATGCAGGCAACGCGTCTACCATGGCTCCAGTCGTTATCGATAGTGATGGTAACCAAAAACTCGAAATTTTCACAACCACTCGCGGACTTCTTACTATACAAGAATACGATGGAGTGACTTTGCAGCAAGGTTTACCTCAATACTACAATCAGTCTATTTTCTCGAGTGATGCGTTACAAGAGAACTTACAAGTCCAACAGGGGCAAATCGTTAAAGCAGACAATAGCTTTGGCTCGGTTCATGTGAAGAGTAAACGTTTTACTAATGGTATTGCCGATTTGTGGGTTGGTCGTCCAATCAGCAGAACACGAGGAGAAATAGTTGTTGATGTGAAGAATAAGGGGACTGCAAACTATCCTTACTCTTTCAAAGTGCTATTAGTCAAAGGCGATCCTGACAATGGAGGAGAAGTCATCGCAACTCAGTCTTCTCACTCATTGAGCATCGGTGAAAGTCAACAACTTGTGTTTAGAGGTTTAGACTTAGAGGATTACAACGGTGAGGTTACTGCAGTAATTCAAGCTTTAAGTATTTATGAAGAATGCAGCTTAGATAATAACTATACTTCGTCTCATACGGTTGAATACACAATTAGTGACAATGCCGGTGAATCAAACTCTGTTTATTATCTTTTAGGTGTGCAATATCTACGTAGTGCAACACCGACTATTCTAACTCCGAGCGAATTAGAACTAACAGAGGGTGTTGAATATAAGTATGGTATTGATGTACTTACGGATCGTTCTGTCGACCCTCTTAATTTTGGCTCATTTCAGGTACATCAAGGACCTGATGGGCTAACCATCAATTCAAAAACGGGAGAGCTATCTTGGACACCTGAATTGGGACAAGCAGGTTCTTATGAAGTCCAAGTTCAGCGTATTAATTTTGTTAATAGTTCTTCAAGAGTATTTACTTTAACGGTTGCCCCATCGCCGAACAGTCCTCCAGAGATTACCAGTGTTCCAAATGTCGGAACGGCGGAGATTGATACCTTTATTTATCAAGTCGAAGCAACAGACCCTGATGGTGATGCGATTACCTATCGATTACTTGATGGACCGACGACCATGTCGATCGGTGCACAGTCGGGTTACATTGAGTGGATTGCTGATCAAGAAGGTTCAATCACTGTGAGTATTGAAGCGTCGGATGGTCAGTTTACGGATGTACAAACCTTTACAATGGATGTCACATTAAGTAACAGCAGTCCTGAAATTACCAGCACGCCTTCATCACAAGCAACGGCCAATAAAGTTTATCAATATTCGATTCTTGCAACCGATGCTGAAGGTGATGCAATTACTTTCAGTTTAGTATCGGGTCCTCAGGCAATGACCGTTGACTCTACGAGCGGTGAGTTACGCTGGGCGGTTTCAAGTTCTGATGTAGGTTTGCACGATGTGGTGATTGCGGCAACCGATGAGCATGGTTTTAGTAGTAACCAATCGTTCAGTGTGAACGTGAGTTCTGGATTGGTAAATACCGCGCCAATGATTACATCAACGCCCACAGGTGTTGTTGCACCTGATCAGCAATACACATATAGCTTTATTGCTGTTGACGCCGAAAACCACGCACTGACCTACAGTTTAGAGAATGCACCTACTGGCATGGCCATCAGTGCTCAAGGTCTAGTGCAATGGACGCCGAGTCTATCGGATGTTGGTACTTACAACATTGTGATTAAAGTTGAAGATGAGTTAGGTGCTTATGCCATCCAGTCTTATTCTTTGATTGTAGCGGTTGATGGACAAAGCAATGATTTACCAACCATTAGTTCAACGCCGTTTTCTTTTGCACAAACCAATGCGTTGTATACCTATTCAGTTGTTGCGAGCGATCCTAACGGTGATGCTTTATCTTATTCTTTGGTCACCGCACCTGCTGGAATGAGCATCAATGGCAATGACGTCTCTTGGACGCCGACGGAAGTTGGTTCGGTATCTGTACAACTTCGTGTTTCCGATGGTCAAAACTACGTTGACCAATTTTGGACAATCAATGTTTCTGATGAGCCTGTTGAATTTTCGGCGCTCTTGTCGCTTGCTCCGCGTGTTGCTGAACCCAATGAAATGATAAATTTGGCGGTGCAACCTCAATATGCCAGAGGAGAAGTAACAGGTTCCGTTTCATTCAATGGCAATAATTATCCTCTTGATGCCCAGTTGGCTGCCCAATTTAGCGGCGTTAATCCTGGCGCATATGTCGTTGAAGTGAGTTTAAATGATGGTTCAACTAATCTCGTTCTCACTGAGACGGTGTACATTCGTGATGCTGCTGATACGCAAGCACCGGTAGTTAACATCGAGTCGCCTCTCGACGCCGATGTGATTACTCGTTTGCAAGATGTGGTGATTTCGGTCAGTGATGATCGTCTTGCGAATTGGCGATTAGTGCTTAAAGCTCGCAATACAGCACCAACAGATTATCAAGTGATTGCCGAAGGTAATAGTAATGTGAGCAGTCAGACGGTAGCGCAAATTGATGCCACCATGATGCTCAACGGTTTCTATTCGTTGATTCTTCAAGCGACCGATGAAAACGGAGCTGAGTCGTCAGTGACAACAGTGGTTAGTGTCGAAGAGCAGTTAAAGCTTGGCGTTTATACTATTACGCTTGAAGACGTGAACCTACCGGTTGCCGGTATTCCGATTCAAGTAACGCGTACTTACGATTCACGTCGTCGCAATGAAACCCTTGATTTTGGTAAAGGCTGGAGCATTGATTATCAGAATGTTCGTGTGCAAGAAAATCAAACTCTGGGCTTTGCATGGGCATTGAACGAGTATAGTTCTGGTTACTTCAGTCGTTGGTGTGTTGAGCCTGTTAGTAATCCAATGGTCACGGTGCGTCTACCCGATGGTGATGTTGAGAAATTTAGAGCGGTGGCTGATCCTGGTTGTACGCAATTTGTACCTGAGACCAACGTTCGTTTGGCCTTTGAACCTATTGGCGCGACATTCTCAACTCTTGAACAAGATACTTATTCACTACTGAAGTTGGTGAACGGTCATTTGGTTCGTGCAGGTGATAATGGTCAGGTTGATCCGGCGCTGTACACGTTAACCACTAAAGAAGGTATGAAGTATAAACTTGATCAAAACTTTGGTGTGATCAAAGTCATTGAGCCGAATGGTCATTCGTTAACTTACAGTGATAATGGCATTACTCATTCACTCAATACCGATGTCGACTTTGTTCGTAATGAGCAGGGTTTAATCGAGCAAATTATTTTGCCTGATGACAGTGTTATTAATTACCAGTACAACTCTGAACTGGAGTTAACTCGAGTTGAATACCCGAGTGGTGTAAGCAACGAATACACCTATTTGGCCGATCATTACCTTGAAGAACTCATTGACGGCCAAGGTCGTGTGGTTTCGCGCAATGAATACGACACTGATGGTCGATTGATTGCCACATACGATGCGTTCGGCAATAAGATCGAAATGATCCATAACTTGGCAGACAATGTTGAGACGGTTCTAGATCGCAATTTGAATCCAACCACTTATGTGTTTGATGATAAAGGACGTGTGCTCTCTGAAACCAATGCGTTAAACGAAACCACCACGCGCACTTACAATGAACACGGTTTGATGCTGAGTGAAACGAACGCGTTGAATGAGACCACAACCTGGACCTACGACGATCGTGCGAACACTTTGACTGAAACCGATCCAACGGGTTATGTCACGAATTACGTCTACGACAATACCAATCAGTTGATTCGTATGTACGACAGCACTGGCAAAACCCTTGCCGAAAACCGTTATGATATCGGTCGTAACTTAACTGAGTTGACGCGTGCAGACGGTACGTCGGTTTCGATGTTATATGATGTTGGAATCGGCTCGAACCAAACCGGTCAGCTATTATTTATGACCGATGCAGAAGGCAATAGCACTGAGTACCATGTTCATTTCTTTACTGGGCAAACGGTTGGTCAAACTGATGCCTCTGGTGTGCGAACCGACTACACATTAGACGACAATTTAAATCGTACGTCTGAGTCGACAACGCGTACTTTGGCTGATGGTACAGTTGAAACCTTGGTCACGACGTATGAATATGACTCGGGCAATCGACTGGTCAGTACCTTGTATCCAGACGGTACTAGTAGTCGCGTTGAATACGACGAAAATGGTCGCGAGAAAACGGTATATGACGAGCAAGATCGCGCAACGGTCATGGATTATAACGACCGTGGTGAGTTGATCAGCACGACCTATCCTGATGGCTCAACCAGTGAAGCGACTTACGATGCCAATGGTAATAAGTTAACTGAAACCAATCGTTTGGGTCAGGTCACTACTTACACTTACGATGCATTAAATCGTGTCTTAACAACTACCAATGCCGATAACCGTGTTACGACCAATGAGTATGATGAAGCTGGCCGTTTAACCGCGATGATAGATGCTCGTGGCTTCCGCACTGAGTATGAGTATGACTCTGCTGGTCGACGCACTAAAGTGATCGATGCTTTCAATAATGAGCATTCTTTCGCTTATGACGAAGAAGGCAACCTAGTCAGTGAAACCGATGCATTGGGTCATACAACGACTTACGAGTACGATCTTTTGAATCGCCGTACGGCGACGGTTTTCCATAATCTATCGCGAGTCGCAACCGAGTTTGATAAAGCCGATCGACAAGTCGCTAAACTTGACCAAGCGCAAGTGCGTACTGAGTATGAGTACGATCCGCTTGGGCGCTTAGTGAAAGTGATCGATGTGCTGGGTAACGAGACATCTTATACCTACGACGAACAAGGCAATAAGTTGACTCAAACCGATGCGGAAGGGCGAACCACTCGTTGGACTTACGATTCAATGGGGCGGGTATTAACTCGTCAGCTTCCGATGGGACAAACTGAAACATCGCAATACGATAGCTTTGGTCGTCTCGAGTCACACACTGACTTTAATGGCGACGCGAAAACCTTCATCTATGATGTTAACGATCGCATTACGCAAATCAGTTATGCTGACGGTTCAACTGAAAGCTTTACTTACGATGCGATAGGTAATCGTTTATCGGCAACGGATGCGAGTGGCACAACGGTGTACACCTACGATGCCTTATCTCGATTAGAAACAGAGACGAAGCCGACGGGTGAAGTATTAAGTTATGAGTATGATGAAAACGGTAACAAAACGCGCTTTACCATTACTTATATCGGCGGTGCGGTGCGTGAAGAGACGTTTACCTACGATCGTTTAAATCGATTAGAAACGGTCACTGACAATAATGGCAATGTAACCACCTATGGTTATGATGCGGTGGGTAATCGCAGTTCGATCAGTTATCCAAACGGTAGTAGTCAGGTTTACGTTTACGATGAGCTCAATCGTTTAACAACGCTACGTCATTTCGATAGTAACGGTGCATTAATTAATGAATTTAATTACACGTTGCATACGACGGGTCGACGTACACAAATTGATGAGTTAAGCGGACGCTCGGTGATTAATGGTTATGATGAGCTCTATCGTTTAACCAGTGAAACCATTGTTGATCCGATCAATGGCGATTACAGCGCTAGCTATACCTACGATAATGTGGGTAATCGAACCTATTCGACCATTAATGGTGTGAGTACCTCATTCAGCTATGACAATAACGATCGCATCACGGTTCAAGGTGATATCACTTATGAATACGATGATAATGGTAATACGCTGTTCAAAGGCAACCTTGAAGAGCAGACCTTCTATCGTTACAGCCTGAAAAATAAATTAACTCAGGTTGAGTCTGCTGAGGGTATCAATGATTACGAGTACGACGTTGATAATAATCGTGTCGAGAAGACAGAAGCTGGAACGGCTGTTCGGTTTATCGTTGATAACAATCAAGCGTACGCTCAGGTAATTGCTGAAGCGAGTGATACTAATGTTATCGGAAAAGAGTATGTTTATGGCGACGACCTAATCAGTCAAAGCGCCAATGCAGCGAGCCACTACTATATGTACGATGGTCTTGGCTCAACTCGAAGTTTGACCGATGACAGTGGTTCAATTAGCGACCAATATTTCTATGACGCCTTTGGTATTACCCTAGCGTCGGTAGGAAGTACTGACAACAACTATCTGTACACAGGCGAACAATACGATTCAGGGTTAGATAATTACTACCTAAGGGCTAGGTATTACGACCAGAATGTGGGTCGTTTTACGCAGATGGATACTTGGATGGGTCACAATCACGATCCAGTGACTTTGCATAAATATTTGTATGCGAATGCTGATCCCATAAGTTATACGGATCCGAGTGGCCACTTTAGCCTAGGTAGCTTAAATGCCGCTACATCTATAAGAGGTATTTTGAGTACTGTTGCACAGTCTACGATGAGGGTATCTACCGGAGTGGTCGGGGCTGGAAGAGCTTCAGTATCATTTGTTGCTAGATATATGGGACGGTTAGCTGTAAATGTATTAAGACCTGTTTTTAGGGCTGCGGGAAGACTTTCTTTGCAGAATGCAAGAGGACGAAGTTTAACTTCATTTGATAAATTTAAGAGATTTTTTATGTCTCCGACAAGAAGTCACCCAAATGTTAACTGGGGGCCAATAGGCAGGTTTCTAAAAAAAGCGTTTCCAAATGTTAGGTGGGAACAACACCATGTTGCAATACAGGCTCGTTGGTTTAGGCCAGGAGGTCCTAGCCAATGGTATCCCCATGACAGATTAGCTAATTTAGGATTGCAAAGATTAGGCAATGCGGGGTTCAACTTAATGGCGATTCCTAGAGGTCTAAATGGAGCTTTAGGGCGTAGTGCATGGGGAACTGCGGGGTTGGCAATAGGTTCTTATGGTACGGTCGCATATGGTATATATGAAATAATTAGTTCGCTTGGAGATGATTGATATGACAAATAAAAAAAATGATTGTTTATATTATCCGAACACCGATACTGAAATTAAATTAGGGGATAGGGTAATGTTTCCTAAATGGTTTAAAAAAAGCCCGGTACCGTGGTATATATACCGGGTCAGTCCAAGTTAAATAAAAATATGGAATATGGGGATGTTAAGCTGTGGGCTATTCAGCTCGATGATAAACCTAATGACGTATTAACTATGGGTTATTTTCCTCCAAACGATGTTGTGCCTAAGAAATTAGAGTTTCTATCTCGAGGTGATGGTGTTAATAGAATTGATGAAAATGAAGAAATTAATTGAAGCAAGAATTGGATGATTAGTAACTCATCTTCTCAAGAATATCGAAAATTAGGCTTCGAACAATTTCACCAGCAGTAGTGCCTACACGCAACTAAACGAATTAATTCTATTGCAACTAACCCTTCTTCCGCAAACTCGCAGTGGTTAAGAAGGATGGTCGATAGATTGGATTTCTATGATTAGATTATTAGCTTTATAAAGAGGTCAAAATGGAATCTAAAGCTGCCAATACTTTGGTGAAAGAAGTTGAGAAACTCAAGAAAAAGGCGAAAGCCGATTTATCGGGTAATTTACCAGCTGCTTTAGAGCATTTGTTTTCAGAAGACTCTCTATTCTTTGATGAAGAAATATTGACTCAATGGCGTAGAGATGAAAGGTTTGATGAGTTAATTGAATATGTTTCTTATCAGTATGATGAAAGAGGCGGAGAGGAGTTTTGGAAGCAGGTTTTGCTTGACCTCAGGTTGAAGAAGGAAGAAAAAAAGGCATTGAAGTTGCTAGATGGTTTATTGCCAGGAAGAATGAAGTTACTCAAAGCAGCAAAAAAGAATCTAGATAAATTTCCTGGCAATTACTTGAGTGAAACTACTTACTTAGTTGCGAAAGGTGAAGTACTAAAAGTACTCTATGAATACGCATTTATTATTGAGAACAAACCAGCTGAACAAGTGAATAAATCTGACTCCGAAAAAATAAAGAAAAAAATTCAGAAAATATTAAACGAATAAACAGCTCTATCTAGAGCTGTAATTCGCGATTAATGGTATCGCCGTGTAATAAACACATGTATTCCAAATTCATGTGCTCCAGCTATAACGGAATAAAATTTCATTGAAGATTATGTCCTATTAAACATTTGATTTGAAGCTAGGAGAATAACGTTTTCTCTTCAGATGAGTCCTCTACTAATCGATCAATAATACTATCATTTTGCTATCATACAGTTATATGGGTATATTTAGAGCAACATGTCTTTATACAAAAAAGCAAAAAGTTTATTAAAGAAATTCAGGTGCTTAAGTCGAGAATAGCTTGTGAATAAAGAAGTTACAGTAGGGTCTTGATAAATCCCTAAAGGAGATTCCAATGAGAGCAACCTTAACCAGTAAGATCTCTGGTGTCAGCTCGGATGATCGATTAGCCTTGCTACAGAAGATCAGAACTGGACTATCTTTTAAAGCGTTCGAAGAGCTCAGGAAGGCTCTTGAAATTAATCGCAAAGAATTAGCTGAGCTTTTGTTGATAAAGGATTCAACACTGACTCGTCGGAAGAATAAAGGTAAATTATTAGTTCACGAATCAGATCGGGTAATTCGGTTTGCGAAACTATTTGATCAAGCGAGCATATTATTACAAGGCGATAATAATGCCGCGCTCAATTGGCTGAAATCTCCATTGGAAATATTGAGTGGGGAGTCTCCCCTGGAACATGCCCAAACTGAACTCGGCACCAGAGAAGTTGAAGACCTAATTGGACGGATTCGTCATGGCGTCTTTTAGTTGATATAGCATGGAATGTGCATCATATTTTCAGACCATTACCTAATGCAGCGAAAGCACGTTTTTCAAGTGTGGTTGTGGACATTGTTGGGAATTTGGAGGGTATATTGAGACAAATAGAATACATATAAATTGTAATATACGAGTATTGTGGCCTTTTATTTATATCAGCTTGTCCTTATAGTGCTAAACTTGCAGCTAAGCTAAATATTCTTAATTGACTATATTCAAGGAGCTAATAATGGCAGATAGAGATATAGTTCCAAAGTGTTCAAAATGTAACGGAACCTCATTTTCTGCGGTAAAAACCGACGTAAAAAATGCGGATAACTCTATGGTATTTATTTGTTGTACAAGCTGCGCTCAAATTATATCGGTGGTTCCCTACAGCGCGGCTTGGGATAAATAAAAAAGCAATACAAAAGTAGAAATTGCCATACTCTGA
Organism: Pleionea litopenaei; assembly: GCF_031198435.1. Taxonomy (GTDB): domain Bacteria; phylum Pseudomonadota; class Gammaproteobacteria; order Enterobacterales; family Kangiellaceae; genus Pleionea; species Pleionea litopenaei. The sequence continues at coordinate 1,864,704 of NZ_CP133548.1, read as the reverse complement.
TTCTGCAAGCGATTATCGCTGTGTTATTCCAATTTAACTTATTTAATTAGGGAACATAAAAGTTGATATTTAAAACTGGTGATTTAATTGATAGCCGATTTGTTGTAAAAGGCGTGTGTAGCGATAGTGGAGGCATGGGCCAAGTTTTGTTCGTGGAAGATAATAATGAAGAATTTCAAGGAATGTTGGCATTAAAGTACTGCAGAGAAGAAGATGAAGAATATATAAAAAGATTCAAGCGAGAAGTTAGGCTATTAGAAGGGTTTCGCGGGAACTCTAAGGTTGTTGAAACAATATATAGTAATACTGAAAATGAACCACCATATTTTGTGATGAAATATTATCCTGATGGCGATCTTACAAATATTATTGATGAAATAATTTCTGATTTATCCAAACAGGAAGATATATTTAATAAGATGATAGATTGCATTTCTGAACTCCACTCTGATGGAATCTATCATAGGGATATTAAACCTCAGAATTTTTTATTAGATCATGGCGAGATTGTAGTGTCGGATTTAGGACTTGGAATGGAGCCTGATTCATCATCGCGGTTTACTAGTAGCTCTATGTTTTGGGGGACTCACGGATACTTGCCGCCAGAATTTCAAAATGGTGGCTTTAAGCATGCAGATTCTACTGGTGACATTTTTATGCTTGGAAAGAGTATTTATGTTTTATTAACTAAGCAGAATCCAACTTATTTGATGGATAATGGAGTTCATCCGGCACTTTACTATGTAATTGAGAGAGCTTGTGCACTTGATAAAAGCAAACGATACCAGAGTCTTTCTGAAATGAAGCAAGCACTTCATCTTGCTTTTGATGTCATCTTGAGTCGAGGTGGCCACTTGGGCGAGGTCAACCAGTTAATTTCTACGATTGAGGACAGATTAGAAAATGAAAATAAGTATAGTTCCGAGAGAGTTATTGAGTGGGATAAACGAGGACACCCATCTCTTTAAAAGACAATCTATACGTTGCAGTTTATTGGTGGTTGTTTAATGTTCGAAAGTTAGATTGGGGTTACGTATCAAATGAGATATTCTATCCACCCACAAAGATGGGGCTTGCTCTCTAATAGCCTCCCTTCTTAGTTATATTCAGTCATTTCCTGAAAAGCGGTGGGTGTCCTCAACTCGACACTACGTCATTTCGATAGTAACGGTGCATTAATTAATGAATTTAATTACACGTTGCATGCGACGGGTCGACGTACACAAATTGATGAGTTAAGCGGACGCTCGGTGATTAATGGTTATGATGAGCTTTATCGTTTAACCAGTGAAACCATTGTTGATCCGATCAATGGCGATTACAGCGCTAGCTATACCTACGATAATGTGGGTAATCGAACCTATTCGACCATTAATGGTGTGAGTACCTCATTCAGCTATGACAATAACGATTGCATCACGGTTCAAGGTGATATCACTTATGAGTACGATGATAATGGTAATACGCTGTTCAAAGGCAACCTTGAAGAGCAGACCTTCTATCGTTACAGCCTGAAAAATAAATTAACTCAGGTTGAGTCTGCTGGGGGTATCAATGATTACGAGTACGACGTTGATAATAATCGTGTCGAGAAGACAGAAGCTGGAACTGCTGTTCGGTTTATCGTTGATAACAATCAAGCGTACGCTCAGGTAATTGCTGAAGCGAGTGATACTAATGTTATCGGAAAAGAGTATGTTTATGGCGATGACCTAATCAGTCAACGCGCCAATGCGTCGAGCCATTACTTTATGTACGATGGCCTTGGTTCAACTCGAAGTTTAACCGATGACAGTGGTTCAATTAGCGACCAATACTTCTATGACGCATTTGGTATTACCCTAGCGTCGGTAGGAAGTACTGACAACAACTATCGGTACACAGGCGAACAATACGACGCTGGGTTAGATAATTACTACCTAAGGGCTAGGTATTACGACCCAAATATTGGGCGTTTTACGCAAATGGATACATGGATGGGGCGGAATCATGATCCGATTACGTTGCATAAGTATTTGTATGCGAATGCAGATCCGGTGAATGGGATTGATCCTAGTGGATATGCCACGATAAGCAGTATGTCTGCTGCTCAAAATATCCAATCGACGCTCTTGAACATGACCAATCGCGTCGGGTTTTTAGTGAGAGCATATAATAGAGTTGAATCGCTTGCTACATTTGTAGATTTGATTAAGTCTGTAAATCAAGTTTTCGGAGGAATGGGCAGTGTTGGGAACTCAAGAAATATGGGGGTAGCACTCTTTCGCTCTGGTATTCCGAGTTTAAATTACTCCGAAATACTTGAGAACATGAGTTATAATATACCTAAAGCGATTTTAGCTGGTTCTTATGATTGGGGTAAGGGTTTTGCAACTACTTGGAATCGAGATAACACTAGTCTAAAAGGATTTTTAGTCTATATGCCACTGCTTTCTAGCGGTACAGGAGGTTCTTTTGCCGTTCCAACTCCAGCGAAAGTAACTTTTAAAAATAAAAAGTATCCAGTGAAAATTGTTTTTGGTGCTAAGCCTGGTGCATACGGGTCTATATTTGGAATTGGGATCGAAATGCCAAGGAAAAGACAGCTAATTAGAATGGACTATCATAAATTTAGAGAGGGACATAAGGGTAAAGGGGAAATTGCTTTTTGGAAAAGTGGTGATTTTCATTATCATGTAAATAAGTGGAGTAAGAACTAGTTGAAGACATATATCGAGCCATGTGAGTCAGATGAAGTTATCTGGATGTTTCTAACTCTTCTGACAGTTCCAGTTGAGCAACAAATTCTATTGCTCGAAGGAAATATACCTTGTGATAAATTAAAAAACTCAGAAAAACTACTTGGTATTTTTTACGACTTTAGTAATGGATGGTTTGATGAAAATCATCCAAAAACTGAGAGTTTTGGAGAGCTTGTTTATTTCATAGAGTCAAATGACTTTGATTATTCCATTGAGTCATTTCGATATGATTCGAAATGGAAAAAATTAAGAGAGCTAGCGAAAAAGTCGTTAGTTGAGTCTGGTTTAGAACCATGGCCTTTACCTAAAGATAGGATTGAACTATCAGATTTTACAGAGTTTTAATTTTTAAAAACGACCACCGGACACTCCACCTAGAGGAATAAGAGAGGACACCCATCTCTCTCAATAGACAATCTAAACGTCGCAGTTTATTGGGGATAAACGAGGGATAAACGAGGACATCCATTTCTCTCAATAGACAATCTATAGGCCAGTGTTAATTGGTGGTTAACTAATGTTCAAAAGTTAGGTTGGGATTACGTATCAGATGAGATATTATATCCACCCGAAAAGATGAGGCTTGATCTCTGTGCGAGCCTCCCTTCTTAGTTCTATTCAGTCATTTCCTGAAAAGCGGTGGGTGTCCTCAACTCGCGCTTTTTGTTAACGCTTAGTCACACTTACTAAAGAGCATTGATAAGCATGAATAATCTGAAACTACTCTTACTAGCCAGTTGCATCTGGTTAACGCCACTCTACTTACACAGTAAACCAATACCCGAACAATTACTCGATATGCCAATTCCCTTGATGTCTGGAAAAAACACGGTATTGAGCGAGTTTAAAGAAAACAAGCCGGTTTATTTAAAGTTTTGGGCTACTTGGTGCCAGCCCTGCATGAAAGAAATGCCACATTTTCAACACGTTCAAGAACAATATGGTAAAGACATAGAGGTTATTGGTATTAATCTAGGCATGAATGATGACCGTGAAGCGGTTAATCGAGTTATCGCTAAGTTTGGCCTAACTATGCCAATGTCTATCGATAAAAGTGGCGATTTAGCACAAGCATTCAGAATGATTGACACGCCTTATCATCTCGTATTTGATCGAAACATGAATTTAGTTCATCGAGGTCACGAAGCGTCTGAATCTCTCGATAATAAGCTTTCTTTGTTGGCGCAATCAAAAACGGTAGATTTTGTTGATAGAGAAGTTTTAAGTGAAACAGAAGCGAATATCAAAATTGACACATCAGACGGCAAGCTTCATGCACTATTTTTTACAGCCACTTGGTGTGACTGGTATCTACAAGACACTCGTCCGGAAGTATCAAAAAATTGCATTAACGCTCAGAAAGCCATGAATACACTTGCGTTAGAATATCCAACAATATCTTGGCATGGAATTATTTCAAGACTCTGGACGGCAGATAAAGATCTGTCAGAGTACCAGAAAAAATACTTGATAAAACATCCCATTGAAATAGATAAAAGCAATCAGTTATTTCATCAATTTGGAGTAACCACATTGCCGACGTTAATTTTAATCAAAAACGGTAAAGTTCAAGAAGAAATAAAAGACTTTAGTAAGCTTGAAAAGGTTAAGGACGCACTTAAAAGATAATAATCAAGAACAATAAGTAAGCGTATCTGTCACTATGAAAGGAGAGTCGATTCGTAAGATCGACTCTCCTTTTTTTAAATAATAGAATAAGAAATAAGCAAGAATAAGCGGAAATAAGCAAGGACACCCTTCTCTTTTAAACGACTGAACATTCAATCGCTTTAACTCTCTATTGAAAATATTAGGTAATGCTTGGTTATCGCGATGTGAATATTTACGGATTTTATGTCACGCTTTTGCTATCTTTTTTTGTATTGCACATTAACTGTTCATTAGTGGCACCAAAACCTCAATGTGTTGTTGGTTTTTAATACAAATTGTTCATTCCCTAAGCCATTTAAATTAATAAGAAAAACTAATGGAAAGTATTAAATAATCTCAATTGTTCATTTAACTACTCATCACAATAATACCGCCGGAAAATAAGTGTTCGCGATAAAAGGAGTAGTAATGAACAACTTACCATCAATATTAATGTTTTTAGTTTTTAGTCTATTTTCTACGCAGCTGTTCAGTAAAAGTACAGCCGTTAATTTTTTTAAAGGCGCACCGAAAGTATATGTCGACAAAGTTGAGTATTATCAACTTGACGACATGTTAGTTCCAACAAAAAGTACTCATGCACATAAAATGGATGCCAACGTTCCTTCATGGACTGATGGAAAAGTTTTTTATGAGTTCGCGCCTGATGTCACGGTGGAGAACCGACAGAATTTTGTAGAAGCAACGGAAATTTGGACTTCGATTGCTAACTTAGAGTTTATTGAGCGAACGAATGAAGTCAATTATATTTATATAACCAACGATAACAAAAACTATGCAACGGTTGGCATGGCTGGAGGAAAGCAAACATTAGCGATGGTCAGCTGGGGCACTCGGTATGTTATTGTGCATGAGCTCGGTCACTCTTTGGGTATGTGGCATGAACAAATGCGAAGTGATCGTGACGATTACGTGACTATAAATATTGATAATGTCGATCCGGATCAACGTTACAACTTTACAAAACGCAACACCAATAACTTGGCCGATTACGACTATCAATCGGTGATGCACTATGGCCAGTTTGCTTGGACTCAAAATAGCCTTCCGACCATATCAGTCAAACCCGGTAATGAAAAATACACGCCTATTCTTGGGCAAACATCGTATATCAGTGCTGGAGACCAATTAGCGGCCGCGAGGACCTATGGCGCGGTTACGCTGAATATTCCAGATGCAGCATTTAAAAGCTTTTTAGTAGCGCAATTTGATGCAAACGGTGATGGAGAAATTGACTCTATCGAAGCAGCGCTCGTTACCGAGATACAAACACCTGGCAATGGAGAAATTACTTCTATTGAAGGCATTCAGCATTTTCGAGGCTTAAAATCACTCGTAGTTGCTAATGAAAATATATCTTCAATCGAGCAGCGACTACCGCCTGCATTAGAGTATTTAGATATTAGCAATAATATGTTCAGTGAAATCAATACGGCTTGGTCATTTCCTCCATTAATGAACAGTATTCAAGCCTTTGGCAATCCATTAGATGTTTACTCTTGTGAAGCGGTTAATTTCATTAATGCAACGCTCAACCCAGGGCAAATCTTAGTGTCACCAACGGTAGATGGCACAAATATAATTTGCGACGAACAAAGTGCGAACCAATTAATCAGTGGCAAGCCAAGACTCGATCAAAGAAATAAAGGCAGTCGAACGTATTTTATTAATGTGCCTGAAAATGTTTCTGAGTTGCGTGTTGAAACCACCTTGTTTGAAGGTAACCTCGGTGGGTTGATGGATGTATTTGTTAGCTATGAGAAAACACCTTCAAGCACCAGTTATGAGTTTTCTTCAACAAACGAAGGAAACGAAGAAAGTGTTTTGATCAATAATCCTCAATCGGGTACGTGGTTTATAACCTTGCAGCCAAATGATCGCTCGTTTGAGTACGTCAATGTTACTGCAACGTTATCTAATGGGACCCAAACCAATAATCAACTCACCAATGGTGTTCCCAAGACAGGATTAAGTGGTGATCAAGGTGACTCCTTAGCATTCGAGATGATTGTTCCTGAAAATGCTAGCAATTTACGCTTCGAACTGTCGGGTGGTTCGGGCGATGGCGATCTTTATGTTCGATTCGCAGCAGAGCCAACGTCATCGGTTTACGATTGTCGTCCATGGAAAAATGGGAACAATGAAACCTGTTCTTTCAACACGCCACAAGTTGGAACCTACTATGTTAGCGTCTACGGTTACAGTCAATTCGACAACGTACAATTACTCGCGACTTATGACGAAGTTTCTATTCCACAAGGTGACAGTGTTGAGTACAACAATATTAGCGATAATCAAGGCGGCTGGAAATATTTCGCACTAGATATCCCTGACGGTATGACGAAATTGACGGTTACGATAACTGAAGGATCCGGCGATGCCGATCTTTATGTTCGTCAAAATAATCAGCCGACAACTAGCCAATTCATTTGTCGCCCTTACAAAACTGGTAATGAAGAAAGTTGTACTTTTACTAACCCTGCTGCAAGCACTTGGTATGTAGGAGTTCGTGCTTATTCAAATTACTCAGGATTAACCCTTAAAGCTGTTTGGGAATAACAGCTTTAAACGAGGAAGCTTTAAACGAGCTTTAAACGAGGACATCCATCGCTTTGGTTTATACAGGGACATCCTTCGTTTTTAAAAGAGAACTGGCTTCAATACGCGGTTCTCTTTTTTCTATTACATAAAATTGCACGAATAGGATAGAGTTTAATTGAGATCGCGATAAAGAAATCGTGAGACATAGGAGTACTAAGCCGCTTTGTCTAGCGACCTTTCTTAAGCTACAGATTTAACTCGAATAAAGTCTATTGCTGATACCAACACCTTTAATAAAACGTTGGTCTAAACTATCCAATAAATGAGTCAATGCAGAGGGCGAGCCGACGGCTCTTAGACCAGCAATGTTGTCGTCTCGTTGTATTAACTCAAGAAATCCATCAGGTTCTAGGTTGAGTCTTTCAAGTATCGGCGGGTGGTTACTCGGAATGTATCCTCGTTTATCACATCGAATAGCGCGTCCGCTATATTCGACCAATTCTAAATAATCGGTTTCAGTTACGTTAAACCCATGTCGGTGCGTCGCATTACTCGATTGAGTGAGCTTCATCAGCTTTACGTTGCGCGAACTTGAGCCTTTATCTTTACTTCGAACTCTTTGTTTTACTGAGGTGTAATCCGAATCTTCAGGTGTACTGGCTAGGTTGGCACGGATAGGATTTAAGTCGACATAAGCCATAGCGGTGACTACGGCTGCTTCATCGAGTAAGGCTTGTGACTTAAAGCGTCCTTCCCAGAATCGTCCCGTGCATTGGTCTTCTAAATTCGCCTTACGCGCTAAATACTCGTTCAAGCAGCGCATAAACCAAGAGATATCGGTAAGTCGTTGTCGCCACTCCGTGATGAGCTCTTGAGCCATTTGAGTGAGAGCCGGGGAGGCATTGCCTTTTAAGTATCGGTTCACAATCAACGGGATTTTGTACAGCCGTTTCCAACGGCGGATGACGTTTGACTCAGACCATTGCTCAGCTTTTTCAATATCAACTCGTAGAACCAGATGATAGTGATTCGACATGACCGCGTAGCTGGCCACATCAATGGCAAAGGTATCGGCGAGCAGCGATAATCGTTCAATTACCCAATCTTTACGATGCTCATAGTTCTTGCCTGAAAAAGCATCTTCGCCACACAAGAAGGCGCGCCTTACGCATCGAGCAATGCAGTGGTAGTAGCTGGTTTGGTTCAAATCAATGAGTGTTTTTCGAGGTTGCGTCATAAGCGATGTCCTTATCGTTAATGTCGGCCTTTCACCCTAATGAGATGTTGCTTTCGATTCAATAATGATTTTGCGATGAAGTTGAAAAGATAGATGGGTGTCCTAGATTTTTTATCGATACTCTCTCAGTAAATAGAATAAGCAGTCACTCAGTGCAATGTCGATGCGTTGTGTTGCCATGAAGCAAGACAGATCATCAAGCGCTATGATTTTTGAGTCTTCTTCTTTGAAAAATAATGACAAACAATCTTTTCCTTCATCACCTATTGCTTCCAAGCAATTGTGAAGAGGGCGTTTAAGCCAGCCAATACAGTCACCTTTCGCGATACCATTAAAATTAAGATCCTCTATGGAATTTTTAAGAGTGATATCAACATTATCTAGCGGACTATCTGCATAAGCTAAGGTAGTTTCATTCTGTGCGGTCACTCTTACTGGGTGACGATGAAGTCGTACGGGATGCGTTTCAATCTCGCTTATTGCTTCACTTTCTAAAAATGTTTTTAGCCCGTCGTAGGCAATCAAATGTGAGGCTGGTTCATTTGATCCTCCACACTCAATCGTTACGACCGGACAATTAAAGTTTTGCTCCATCAACGCGCCAACATTGAGCTGAGTAATGATCATGTGGCTGGTGAACAAGGATGCTAGCTTTAAGACCTTCGGATGTTCGCTAATCGATACCGCAAACGCAGGGCTGCGACCAGAAGTGTTATGCATGTCGACAACGGCCGTTGGACATTTTTCACGGATGTACTCGGTGAGTTGATGGGCGAGTTCGGTGACCGGATCATTAAACTTTAAATAACCAAAGCGACGGTTTAAATCAAATTCACCTGGCATAAATCGATGGCGATGCATGGTTTCAAAACGAGCGGCGTTTACCGAAGCAATGGTTATCGCGACGTTGGTCGCCGGTGTTCTTTGTTCAACTAGATATCGATGTGCTGCAAGAAAGCCGGAAGGCTCATTACCGTGCACCAAGGTAGAGACTACTCGCCAGCGACTAGGATCTTGTCCTGGAATTTCAATAACGACTGGTCCGGGCAATTGTTGCAGCCAGTCTTCAGGACTCGATGGAATATCTAAGTCATTAATTGAATAGGTTGTAATCATATCTTAATAGTAGACCCACGCTTAGATAGACTCAAACGTCCATTCGCTAACCGGAACGCCGGATGCGTGCAACTGACGGTAGCGACGAAACATTTCTTCTAAAGATTCTTCACGATTGAGTTTTTGATTCAGCTGGCGAACTTGCTCTTTTTGCCAAGTAGCTCCGGTTTGTCCGGATTCTAAGCGTTTGTAGATATTATTCATGTAGCTTTCGCGTTCTTGATCCGCGACACCTAGCTCTTTGAGACCGGCATTCGCTAGTGGCAGCATAGACTCAATTACCGTTGTGATGGATTGTTCCTGAGGCTCATGTTTGCTTGGTGACGTCCAGACGATACTCGCATCTAATCCTCGTTGTGCCGCACGGTAAAAGTTGTATTCTGCGAATCGAAAAGGAATGACGGCCAGTAGTTCATCAATATGACCAATCAGTCCTTGCACTAACCCGGTAGCAAATGCCACGTTAGCACACATGTCTTCAGCCGTAGGACCGGCTGGTAAAGCTCGCATTTCAATACGCACATGACCGCCGTCGTTAGGACAATACACCGGGCGGTTCCATGGCCATATGGTACCTAAATGTAAACACAACTCTTCAAGAGGCGGTAATGCGCTGCCGTTGCAGTTTATTGGTTGATCAGAAATGATAGGAAACATCGGTGGATAAAGTGCCACGGCTTCGGCAAACAGTTCCCACGCATTTTGTCTTACCCAGCCATGACCAAAAGTTACTCTAGCCGGTTGCCGCCACTCGACCTGACCACGTTGGCGGCTGTCGATGGATTGTTTGAACAAAGCTACCCGAGTTTCATTCCATAATATATTGCCTAAAAAGATCGGAGAGTTTGCTGCGAGAGCCAATACCATTGGTGTGATTAATTGCACCGCGTTAAAGGCATTCGCGAAATCTTCATGTTTAACCATCAAATGGTATTGAAACGAGGTGTTCGCTCCTTCAACAGCAACATGGTCACAATTGAGTTGAAGCTCATCGGCGCCAGTAATATTGATCTTAAAAAGGTCTCCTCGCATATTGAACAATTGCTTAGAAAGACTGCGATAGCGAGCGAGATCGGTCATGGACGAACGATCTAAATCTTGTTGCCTAAGTGTTGGCAAAATGCCGATAGGAACAATTTCAGCATCAAAGTTCGTGGCCGTTTGTTGGAGATTTTGGTGATGATGTTCAATTGCGGTTTGCAGTTGCGAGAATGGACTGCTTTTAAATGCAATGGGGTCAAAGTTCACTTCTAGATTAAAACGGTTGAGCTCTACGGTATATCGATGGTCTTGTGCGGCTTCAATAATTGCTTGATTTAATGGCAGCACATAGCCATTTTTGTCGACAATATAGTTCTCTAATTCTGCTCCGATGTAGTGTTGACCTTGACCAAAAGCAGGGCGCTGAATAAGCTCTTTAAGACAATCTAGCGACTGATAAAGTCGCTCAGAAAAGGCATGATACTCGGCGTCAGTAAACGTTTCTTGCGTTATCGATATACCCATATCTTCGTGCTCTCCATTTGCTTATAGATTGACCATATACAAAACCGAGCATCTTGACTAGTAGGAAATTTAGAAACATTTCGTATTATTGATACCCGTCAAGATTAAGACATTGTTGATAACCATGCCGAATATCCAAAGTCTAGGACACCCAACTTAAAACCAGAAACTAAAAACAGGGCATCCAATTCGTGAGTGAATGTTGCGAAAACTTAATGGGTGTCCTGTTTTATCCGTTCATCGGAAATATAAGTAACCGTACCGAATTATCATTCTTGTATAAATCAGTGCAATTTGCGATGATTCGAGACAAAGAAGTGGGTGTCCCCTCTTAAACGCTGTCTTATCTTATCGTCCGTCTTATCGTCTTAACACTGTCTTAAATATTCACCGGAAATCTAAGTAACCGTGCCAAATTATCATTCTTGTATAAATCAGTGCAATTTGCGATGATTCGAGACAAAGAGGTGGGTGTCCTCTCTTAAATTCTTAAATTACTGAAGTGATAACAAAATAACCGATCGATGACCTTATGAAGAAAATTGAAGAAATTTCGTTAGAGCCGAAAGTAAAAAAGGACAATCCATCATTTAAATGGAAATACATTGCTTTTATTTCTAGTTCGATAGTGATCGGTGTTTTATGGGGTGAAGTAATTGATGAAAACCTTTTAATATTCTCTTTGGTTTGGGTAGGAGTCGCAATAGCGATATTTCCTAACCGGCGTTCAGATAATCTTTTGGGTGGCTGGCCAACCTTGATCTTAAGTGAAGAGAAAATTCAAGTTCGTCATGGAGATGCGCTACTTTGGTCTAAGTCAATAGAATTAGTCTCAGAGGTAGAACTAGAACAACAGGTCGGCGTATTTAAGTCATTGCTCCTAAAGTGTTCCGACGGAGATTCTTACCTTCAAAGTTTACCATTAGGTGGAATGCAAGCAATGGATGACTTTGCATTGGTAACCAAAATAGAGCGTTACGCAAGAAATGCTCGCAGAAATAATTAGGTATTGAAGTATTTCTGTGTCGTCGAGTCAGTCATTTCTAATGACTTGCTAAACGCTATTGAGTTAAACCTATCGTTTGTTGTTCGCTGATTGACTCCCATTTGATCGTGTATTTGAGCAGATATTTCTGCAAGCGACTCGAGTCATTCGGCTTGGATTTTTGCTTGCGGCTAACCGCAAATAATTCGCGACCGGCAGACGCTAGACTTTTGTGTTGCATGCACACGTTCAAAACATAGTTTAACTGGAGTCGGTCAAACGGATCGATTGCTTCAATTTGCTCCTGTGTTAAAAACAGCTCTAAAACCTTGAGTTGGTCAGACGGTTGATGTAATTGCCAAGAGTGCTTTAGACGTTCAATCTCTAGGCAAACTTGATCTTCGCTAATACGAGAGGAGTCGGCTAAAGTACACAGTCGTGTCACTGCTGAACTCAAGTCGCGAAAGTTTCCATGCCATACGGCCTCAGGAGAGGTTGCAAAGTCTAAAAATCGTTGCTTAGCTTCTTTATTGAACTGTATTCTTTGTCCTTGAGCTGCTGCATAACGATCAAGCTCGTAATCTAAATTCGCCGGAATATCTTCTCGTCGATCTTTGAGAGCTGGAAGTTGATAAGTCCATAAGTTAATTCGAGCGAGTAGATCTTCGCGAAACTCGCCTGATTGCACCGAAGCCCTTAGATCGCGATTGGTTCCTACTATCAGTTGAAAATCACTGGTAACTAACTGATCACTGCCTACAGGATGAAAGTGCTTTTGCTCAATCGCGGTGAGCAGCATAGCTTGTTCTTCTAATCCTAGTTCGCCAATTTCATCTAGAAATAAAACACCTTTGTTGGCGCTGAGTAAATAACCTTCGCGAGCCTTTAGTGCTCCGGTAAACGCGCCTTTGGTATGACCAAAGAGCGCTGCCATTGCGTTTTCTCCCTTAAGGGTGGCACAGTTTACGGCTATTAGCGGACCAGAAACCAGCGAGCGTTTTTTCTTGAGCTGATAAATTCTTCCCGCAAGCTGACTTTTTCCAGCGCCGGTGGGGCCAGTTAGTAACAAGGGATCTTTAGACCGCACAGCGACGGTTTCAATCTCACCGATCATAGTATTAAAGGCAAGATTCTTAGTTGCTATCCCTCCTTTTAGTACTTCCTTACCTTCGGCGTGCTCGATATCAAACCTTGTCGATAGCTGATCATATTTTGAGAGATCCAAATCGATCGTATGAATGCGACCAACACTTCGATTGGCGTTTTTATTGTCGGGCGAGGTTTGAACCAATCGCCCAGGAAAATGGCGACTTTCAGTCAATAAAAAGCTGCAGATCTGAACTACGTGAGTACCGGTTGTGATGTGAAAGAGGTAATCGTTTTTATCGGTGTTGAATGAGAATGCCTGACACCAATCAAATAATTTTGCGTAAACCTCTTCGAAATCCCAAGGATCATTAAAGTTTAGTTTGTGAAGAATAACTTTTGTGTTGGGAGAGACGGTTTCTATATCTCCGATAACTTGATTCGCCAGAGTCATGCTGTGATTTTCAGCTAACAGATGCAACTCATCGATGGGTAAGTCATCGTGACTGCATAGGCTGACATTAGGACGCCACTTGCTCCAGCGGTCGATGCGTTTGCCGACAAAGTCTTTTTGAACGCCTAAAAGGCTAACCGCTATATTGGGCATTAAAGTCTCTCTATTGAACTGAATGGCTGCGTGTTTTCTTATTTGGATTTCTCCAATAAAGAAATCGACTTATTAACCCAAACTATGGGCTAATCACATGAGTTAAAAAGCCTTCTATAGGATATATAAATATCCAATAGGATATGCCAGGATGCGTTCGAGGTGCAAGCACTAAATGTTAAATGAAACGGTGAATTAAAAATAAATTCAATATAAACAATGAGATAGATTCTTTTTTATGACTCCAAATCAAAAGCTGGCACACCGGTTGCAATATCAGAGATGTCTAAAGGTTAAGAGAGTGATTCAAATGTCACCTCGGTGCGCTCGGCGATGCCAAAGCGTATGCCCCCTCAGACAAGAATGCTTTTGGATAGCAACGGACATCACATTCGTTTAATTGGGTTCGATTCCCAAACAATCAGTAGCTCATTGGTTAGAGCAATGGTCAATACCATCGGTAGTGGGTTCGATTCCCACCTGACAAACCAAAGTTAAGCATAACGTTATACATAGTAGGTAAGCGCAAAATGCCGCTTTTAAACTTACGCTCAGTAAAGAGACACAATGGCAAGCTGGATTGCTCCCCATTGTGAAGATTTACCAAGCCTATTTTTAAAAAGTATCGAGCCCTTACTTACAACCACTTAAAACTAAGTGAAAAAAGGACTAAAAAATGATTAAGAATATTATTTCCGGGAAAATCGTTAAAGTGGCTGAGAATCAGCGAGTGTTAAAATTTAATGATCAGAAATTAGAACAAATTTTAACACCAGGAACGCATCGGTTTCGAAGCTTTAAGAACGACTTGAGTTTTGAGTCTTATGATCTGAATAAGATATTTTTCGACTCTGAAAACATCGAACGATTATTTCGCAACTGCGATGAATTACGATCACACGTTGAGCATATTAAACTTGCTGACGAAGAGATTGGACTGTTTTTTGTTAATCAACAATTGAAAGGCGTTGTTGCTCCAGGTGAATCGGTCTACTACTGGAAAGACAGTGCAGAGATTGACTGCATTCGATTAGATATCAGTGGGCAATTAGCGGTTGAACAAAAAACTCAATTTTTGTTGCATCGATCGGGAGCCAATGCTGCGTCACGGCTCATTAAGAGTCGAAATACGGTCGCAGTACAGCCTATGATAGAGTTTTACATAGATAAAAATCATATTGGTTTGCTGTATATCAACGGCCAACTAAAAGGCTCTTTAGAGCCCGGAGTGCACGCTTATTGGAATTTTAATCAATCAATTGAAGTAAAGACTTACGATTTAAGAACGCAAGTTCTCGATATTTCTGGGCAAGAAATTTTGAGCAAAGATCGTGTGAGCTTAAGAATTAATTTAACTGCAACGATTCAAGTAATGGATGCTCAGTTAGCGGCTCGAAGTGTCGATAGTCTTGATGATTATGTTTATAAGACTCTACAACTAGCGCTTCGTGAAGCGGTCGGGACGAAGTCGTTAGACGATATTTTACTGGATAAGTTGTATGTTAATGAAACCGTCAAAGAGCTAGTATCTGATACTCTTCAAGAGATTGGGGTCGCACTGAAAAGTGTTGGCGTCAAAGACATAATCTTGCCAGGTGAAATGAAGGCTATCTTAAATCAGGTGGTTGAAGCGCAAAAAGCTGCGGAGGCGAATGTCATTAAACGTCGAGAAGAAACGTCAGCCACTAGAAGCTTACACAATACGGCAAAAGTAATGGAAAATAACCCAACGCTAATGCGCTTAAAAGAGCTAGAAGCTTTAGAAAAAATCGCCGACCGAATTGAAAATCTTACCGTTTATGGTGGGCTTGAAGGATTAATGAACGGCGTGGTTAAAATAGCATGAGCAGCCATTCGTGGCTGCGAATAAAAAGAAGTAAGGAAAAAGTATGAGTCACTTATACGAAGAAATTAAACATCCAGGGCTAGCGACAATTAAAACTTGGACGAAAGGCGTACCTTTTGAAAACGAAGCGAAACAGCAACTATTAAACATTGCGAGCATGCCGATTGTGCATTCGCATATCGCGGTAATGCCCGATGTTCACCTAGGTAAAGGTGCCACAATAGGGAGCGTGATTCCCTCTGTGAACGCTGTAATTCCTGCCGCGGTAGGAGTGGATATTGGGTGTGGAATGGTTGCCACAAAAACAACATTAAAAGCGAGTCAGTTACCAGATAACCTAAAACCGATTCGTGATGCTTTTGAGGCAGCAGTCCCGCATGGACGCACAGGTGGTAACCGTCGTAAAGACCGCGGAGCTTGGCAAGAGATACCTCAGTTGGTCGCAACAGAGTGGTTGAACTTGCAGAAGCGTTTTGAACGTATCTGCGAAAAACATCCGGCGATTAAAAATAGCAATCATGTTCATCACTTAGGAACAATGGGAACGGGTAATCATTTCTTAGAATTGTGTATCGATGAGCAGCAATCAGTTTGGATTATGTTGCACTCAGGTAGTCGTGGAGTGGGAAATCGAATTGGAACCTACTTTATTGAGTTGGCAAAAAAGGAAATGGAACGCCATCAGAAACAGCTACCTGATATGAATTTGGCGTACTTAGAAGAGGGCAGCGAGTACTTTTCGGATTATGTTGAAGCCGTTGAATGGGCGCAAGAGTTTGCTGCCAAAAATCGGGAGATTATGATGCTCAATGCGATTGAAGCATTAAAAAAGGTGCTTCCGATCGCTTTTGAAACAGCAGAGCTTGCGGTGAACTGTCATCATAATTATATCTCTCGTGAACATCATTTTGGTCATGACTGTTATGTAACGAGAAAAGGTGCTGTAAGGGCTCAAAAAGGAGAGTTAGGAATTATACCAAGCAGTATGGGCGCTCGTTCATTTATTGTTCGAGGACTTGGAAACCCTGAGAGCTTCAATTCCTGTAGTCACGGTGCCGGACGTATTATGTCACGAACCAAAGCGAAGAAGGTATTTAGTATCGATGATCAAATTAAGGCGACGGAAGGTGTTGAATGTCGTAAAGACGCCGCGGTCATTGATGAAATTCCTCATGCGTATAAAGACATTGACGCCGTGATGGCTGCACAAAGTGATTTAGTTGAAGTTATGCACACCCTGAAGCAAGTCGTTTGTGTTAAAGGATAATGCATAGATCAAATAGGTCTGGCTTGTGTGCATCAAATGGCTTGACGAAAAACACTTTAAAGAAGTGATTTTAAAAATCAATTTTCTAGGAGCTTATGTTCAAGGATGAGTTTTTTAATAAGGAGAGAATTTGAGTAGGAGAGCTTTTTATGGAAGAAGTTTTAGTGGGAGAGGTTTTAGTGAAAGAGATTCTAAAGGAACAGGTTCTAGTTGAACAGGTTCTAGTTGAAGAGATTCTAGCTGAAAATAACCTAGCGGAATAGAAGAAATGGAAAATACATTAAAAAAAATGAAAACAATTGATGGGGCCTTTGGTGAGGGAGGTGGGCAAGTGTTACGAAGCTCGCTTACCTTATCGATGATTACCAAAACACCCATCGAACTGATTAATATTCGAGCGAAGCGCAGTAAGCCCGGCTTGATGCGTCAGCATTTAACGGCCATTGAAGCCGCGAAAACGATTTGCAATGCAGAGGTAGTGGGTGCAAATCTCGGAGCAGAAACTATTCAGTTCTATCCTGGCGAGATTCAAGCGGGAAACTATGACTTTTCAATTGGAACGGCTGGGAGCACGGTACTTGTATGTCAAACCATACTACTTGCATTGGCTTACGCTCCAGATCACTCTAGGGTACGTTTTGAAGGAGGCACTCATAACGGATTGTCGCCTTCATTGTGTTTTTTTGAGCAAAGCTACTTACCAGTACTGAGACAAATGGGATTAACCTGTGACCTAGACGTTGGTATGACTCCCTTTGTCAATTAAAACGCACTAATCCCCACTTATTTTTACAAAGCGCTATTGTATAAAATTGAATGGATTCAATTACAGATTAAAGCCAGTAACTTTCGACGGTTCTCATGCTGGTATCCGTGGATTTTATCGCGAAGCGATTTACCTACCTTACTTATTTCGTCGTGGTGCCTGTCTTCAGTCTATGCTCGTGGATCTAATTAAATTTCATAATCAGCCATCCTAACGCCGTCGGAGATTGCACCACCTGCCGTGGTTTAATCTGCCATTGAATCCAAAACTTTTTATTCATGCGGGTACGCGAGACAGCCGCTGTTTAGGATTAACTTTTGTTATAACAACTTCGCGACTGATTGCCCAAATATAGGCAATCATTTCTCGTGCGACAGCAGTAATCACGACATTGTAATGTTTACCTCGTTTCATGAGGCGTTGGTAGCGTTTGCACAAACGAAGTTGTGCCTTCCAGGCAATGTCGATAATTTCTTTACTTAAACTTTCTTGCCTGATTTGTAATTCAGTTGAAATGTTAGCCGGATAGCGATAACAATGAGCACCCTCGGTGAGCAGTCGTCGCGCTCGACCATTACCACACTTTGTAATGCTACCCACTTTTCGTCTCCCTCCACTGGAATGCTCGCCCGGAATGAGACCCACATAACTCATGAGTTTTCTTGGATGGTCGAAGCGAGTGAGATCGCCTAGTTCTGCAATGACTCCAGCCGCAACTAAAAGCCTCACACCACGCATCGCTTGAATTGCTTTAACAACAGGGTAGTAACGCCAGTGTTTCACCTGATGAACTAGCTCGTTATCCAATCTTTTTAATCTCGCTATTCGTTCCGTGACGGTTTGAATCATTTCCTGAAGTACAATTTGTTGTGCGGGATGAGGCAATACCAATTCTGTTAGCCAACGTAAATGTTTTAATGACCAATTGGCTTTGCCTTCATAATTAATATGATTGCGAAGTAGCAGCGCTTTAAGTTGATATTTCGCGTCACACAAATCATTCATGGCGCGCTCTCTTGCACGAGACAAATCACGAATGGCTTCATCTTCTGGTTCGGGTACGTAAATCGGAATGATATCGGCATTCTTTAAAAGACGGGTGAGATTAATAGCATCACGTTTATCAGTTTTTATTTTATCGCCTGGCTTTTTAGGAATAAGAGAGGGGGCTACGACATAGCAACAATGCCCGAGGCTGGTTAACAAACGGTAAACCCAATAGCCGCAAGGGCCTGCTTCGTAAACAAAATGCAGCGTTGCTTTTGGGAACTTAGATTGCATTTGTTTAGCAAATTTAGTAATCGCTGGTTTGGTCGTTTTGATTCGACCAAAATGCTCGATTGCCGTCTCTCTCGCATAACCTGAATACGCTATTTCTGTGAACTCTTTATGAGTATCCATGCCAATAAATGTTATGGTATCGTTGTTCATGCTAGCCTCCGTTTATATGGTGTGTGATGACTCATATAGTATGGCACTGGCTGAAAAGCTAACCCACGATAGGGGGCTAGCACTGAATTTCAATTGAGACTCCTAGGGAGTCATTATGTCTAAGCGTTTAGGCTTTTATCCGGCAGGCGGAGGCGAGTGGCAAATAGCCGTTGCACCTTTTGAACGATGGCAATCAATATCGTTTGCCGCGAGCAAAAAATTAAGTGGTCTTTCGAGTCAGCGGTGCAAAATGACCGTCTTATTAAATAATTATGATGTAAGCATTGCTGAAAAAGAAGTGAAGATTGCTTTGAACTATTTAAATTGGGAAGGCGTTCCTTATGAAATCAAAAAGGGGCGAGCACGAGGGAAAGGAAATACATTCCAGATTCATTTTCAACACGATGAAAAGCACCTGATGTTTGAAAGCTTTGCTCAGAAGAAAGTAATTGAAAGAGACGTAGCTCTTACCGCGACTAAGCATTTAAAAGCCTTCTTAGACGCAGAGGTAGCGGTCGAAGAATATTTAGCCGATCAATTGCTATTACCTATGGCTTTAGCTAAGGGAGGCGAATTTACTACGACTGAGCCAAGCGACCATACGTTAACTAACATTGCTGTGATTGAGCAAATGCTACCGGTTCAGTTTCAAGTTGAGCAATTAAGTGAACGTCAGTGGAAAATTAAAGTTTTGTCATAGAAGAGGCATGCTATTGATGAGCTACTGGTTGATGAGAGGTGTTATACAAGAGCGGTTTTACAATCGAAAGAACAGCGCTTTAGGCAATCAGGACGACAAGACGTTAACAACCATCGATGATTCAAGCACTATCGTCGATGATTGTTAACAATGCTTTTGCATATTAAGTGAATTAGTCTCGACTTAATCTGACACATCAACTTGAAAAAGTGAGAGTTACCCGTTTTGATTAAAGGTGTCGAATCTTTAAATCAGAACGTTATAGAGGTAACTCTCATGCTACATACTAACAACCCAATCATAAAACACAAAGCTGGTTTACTTAACTTAGCAGAAGAACTCGGGAACGTATCGAAAGCCTGTAAGGTAATGGGCGTATCACGAGATACATTTTATCGCTATCAAGAACTGGTCGAAGAAGGCGGTATCGATGCCCTTATCAGCAAGAGCCGTCGCAACCCAAATGTTAAAAATCGCGTTGATGAAGCCACAGAAACAGCGGTTATCAATTATGCCATTGAGTTTCCGGCACACGGCCAACACCGAACCAGTAACGAGTTGCGAAAGAAAGGAGTCTTTGTATCAGGGAGCGGTGTCCGGTCGATATGGCTCAGGCATGACCTAGAAAACTTTAAGAAGCGCTTGAAGGCACTGGAAGATAAGGTTGCTAAAGAGGGCATCATACTGACCGATAGCCAAATAGCTGCACTTGAGAAGAAGAAAAATGATGATGAAGCCTGTGGTGAGATTGAAACAGCTCACCCTGGCTACTTAGGCTCACAAGATACCTTTTATGTCGGTAACCTAAAGGGCGTTGGACGAATTTACCAACAAACCTTCATCGACACTTACAGCAAAGTTGCCTTTGCCAAACTCTACACCACAAAAACACCTATTACCGCAGCCGACATACTTAATGACAAAGTGCTACCTTACTTCCAGCAACATGAGTTACCCATGTTGCGAGTATTAACGGATCGCGGCACTGAGTATTGTGGAAAAGTTGAACATCACGACTATCAGCTGTATTTAGCAATCAATGACATCGAGCATACAAAGACTAAAGCAATGTCACCGCAAACCAATGGTATCTGCGAACGATTCCATAAAACGATATTGAACGAGTTCTACCAGGTTACATTTCGGAAGAAATTATACAGTTCACTGGATGAGCTTCAAAAGGATCTGGACGAATGGATAGTTTACTACAATAATGAACGCACCCATCAAGGAAAAATGTGTTGTGGACGAACGCCCAATGAAACATTAATTGATGGTAAGAGAATTTGGGCTGACAAAAATCTAGCTCAAATCTAAACTGACAGACACCAATTGAAAAACGGGTAACTGTCAGATTAAGTCTGAGCTAGTACATATTAAGAGCGCTCATCACATTCTAGCGGTTCTCGGCACCAAAAGCTGTTGGTCTGTTTTTCACAAGCAGCCTTTGCCGCGGCCTTTGCGGAAATTAACGTTGGACCCTCTCCAAAGAAGGTTCCGTCCATACGCGTTTCTAGCATGCACGAATAGGTGCGTCGATCACGCCAGTCATTATCATATGACGCGGTTTCTTCTAAGCGATAGACCGCTCGTTGCATCTGTCTAACGGCACGTTCCAATTGACGAACCCGTTGACGGAGCTCTCGATTCGCACGGTAATGCGCTCGGTAGTTATAGCCTGTTTCACGCATATAGCGGTCAAACTCTTTGTCATTCGGCTGACGCTCTTTATGCTCTTGAATTTGTACCATTGGCTCGACCGATGATGCCGCTTTTTTGTCTTTTGCATCGACTGATATCGCCAGTGAGCTAACTATTAAGGCTGAACTTGCTATCAGGGCTAGCTTTTTCATAGTGGTTTCCTCATTTCAGTTTACGAGTTCAGAATAGTTAGATTTGAATGAATTGAAACTGAACGAATCAATTGAATAATAGGGATGGTAAAATTACCAGAAATGAATAGAAGTTGCCGCCACTCTTGAAGCATTTATTGGGCAAAATTAATCGACCTGCTTAATCCAATGCTTTAGGTCTGAACTTTCTGCATCAATTAACTCAAAGCCACATTCGAATTGATCACTGGATTCTCGACACCATTTCACCTCAGCGTACAATAGCATCAACTGCTGGTTTTTACTTTCTATACAAAGTTGCGTGATAAACCCAATGGGCAGCACTTGAGAGATCATGACCCTTAGACCGGTTTTTGATATATCAAGCGTAGTCGATGATACCTTTACAGACTGTTGTTCTTGATCGATGAAGGATATTTCGAAGTTTACCTGTGACTGCCGTTCATGTCGGGGTGCTTGTCGACGATCTTCTGATTGCTTATGAATTAAGTCTTTATGGTCATCTTTCATAGTTTATACCGTACTTTCTTGCCGTTTACTGCGTTGCGAAGCGACGATTTGCTCCATCGTCATCTCTGTAGATTGGCGACTGGCTAGTAACTCAATTTTTTGATCAACAAGTTTTTCTGCAAGTTGAGCGGGCAGCCACTCACCGACTCTAACACCTCGTTTATCAACAAAAACCATTTTCTCTGTTTTATTTAAACGAAGAACGAATTGAATAATTTGTCCGTCAAGTTCGTGAGCAATAAATGTAGAGCCAGAGACTAAGGTTTTTAAGGTCTCTTCCCATTCTTTAATGGCGAGCAAACGTTGTTGTTTTATCTCAGCTTCTCTTGCTCGTTTCTTTG